>DATJPT010000010.1 GCA_035506275.1 Bacteroidota bacterium | reverse complement strand
GTATTTGGTCGCAAGGACAAGGGAGACGGCGAGACAGACGAGGGCGATCGATTTTTTCAGCAAACCGCTTCTCCATCCTGCAAACATGAAAAGGCCGAGAACGACGATCAGTATCGAATCGAAGGTTGTCATGAAACGCTTATGAGCTTTTGTTTGACGATTTCAGAGATCACTTTGGAATCGATCTTCCCTTTCAACTCCTTCATGGCAAGGGGCATGAGCTTTCCCATATCTTTGACGGAGGAAGCCCCTGCCTGGAGGATCAGTCCGGCGACAATTTTTTCGGCGTCCTCCCGCGAAAGCTGCTTCGGAAGGTATTCCGAGATGATCTCCATTTCTTTTGTCTCTTTTTCCGCAAGTTCGGTGCGTCCGGCTCCGGTATACATTTCGATCGCTTCTTTTCGCTTTTTGGTCGCCGAGATGAGGATCGACATTTCGTCATCGTCATTCATCGGACGGTCCAGACCTTTCTTTTCAAACTCGATGATCTGGGCCCGCAGCATTCGCAATGTCTCGAGGCGCAGCTTGTTCCCCGATTTCATTGCCGCTTTCATGTCGTCACTGATCCGCTGTGTAAGGCTCATGCTCAATTCAATTTAGTTCTTAGTTCGATATGCGGCCGTATACCGGCAGCGTTTCACCGTTTATTGCCGCTGCTTCGTCTGAGGCAAGGAAACCGATCACCTCCGCTGCCTGTTCGAGCGTGACCCATTGCCGGGATTCTTTTTCCGTCGCGGATCGTTTATTCGATTCCGTCAATAGGATGCTTGGGGCGATGGCGTTCACCGTGATGCTGGAATCAGCGTAGGCTTTCGTTTCTTCGCCTGCGATCTTGGTGAACGTTGCCACGGCCGCCTTAGAAATTCCATACGCACCCCGCCCGGCCGAGGGCGTCAGCCCTGCCATCGCAGAGACGTTTATGATCCGTCCGAATTTTTGCGCTTTCATTATCTGTAATGCCTGCCGCGTACACAGGAAACAGGTCTTTAAGTTCAGCGCGAACATAAAATCCCAATCCTTTTCGGTCAGCTCTGTAATCTCCTTTTTTGACATATATCCCCCCACAAGGTTGCAAAGGATATCCAGTCTTTTTTTCTTATCCAGAAGCGACTGAAAGGCCTGCCGAACATCTCCCTCTTTCGAAAGATCTCCTTTTAAGAGCACCGCCCGGGGGAAAAGCTCCGTAAATTCCGCGGCATCCTGATCGGAGTAATATGAATCGGCGACATCGGCGCCTTCAGAAAGAAAGTACTTGGTGACGGCTCGTCCAAGTTCCCCGGTGCCGCCGGTGATCAACACTGTTTTTCCAGCAAATTTCATGTACTAATATATCGTACGTCGTGACGAAAATCAATCCGCGCGCCGGTCAAGCCAACAATTGATTCTTATGACGTTAGGGCGTATATTACAGGACATTTCATTCATTACTTGAGAGTTTCGATGGATTGGGTTGATTACAAACAGATCCAGAATTTCGAGGCAGGCATTACCCCGCTTTACGTTGACTACCTGAATGATTTCGAGAAGGTGAAAGATTATTACTCCGCCGATTTTCACGACCGGAGGCATTGGAAGAAGCTCATCGAAAAAGTGCTGTCAAGAACGCACGACCGCTCGACTCTCGTTCGTGTGCTTACCGAGCAAAACAAACAGCACCATTGCGGCATCAAAACGCTGGCAAACATCGATCTCCTGGGGAACGATAACACTGTTGCCGTGGTTACCGGTCAGCAGGTAGGGCTGTGTGCCGGCCCGCTCTACACCATCTACAAGACGATCACCGCGATCAAACTCGCCGAACAGCTCTCGGGGCAATTTCCCGATTACAATTTCGTGCCGGTTTTCTGGGTGGAGAATGAAGACCATGATTTTGAAGAAATCAATAAGGTGCACGTTCTCGGACAAGCCGGCGATATTCAAACGATCGAATATTTATTCGGCGGGAAACCATTCGAAAAAAATCCGGGACCGGTTGGCAGCATTGTAATCGATAGTTTTATCGACGGCTTTTTTGAACGGCTGCAGGCGCAATTGCAGGAGTCCGAATTCAAGACAGGCTTGTTTTCGGCGCTGCGGGGATATTACAGGAACGGAGCTTCGATAGGCTCGGCGTTCGTCGGACTGATGAACCAATTGTTCGAGGAGTCAGGATTAATTTTTCTCGAACCGGGAAATGCCGACCTTAAAAGGATTCTCAAACCCATTTTCCAAAGAGAAATTTCCTCATCCTCAAAGACATCGCAGATCGTTATCGAGACGAGCGCCAGCCTGGAAGAGCGCTACCACGCGCAAATCAAAGCGAAGTCGATCAACTTGTTCATGATTCACAAAGGGGGACGGTACCTCATTGAACCTCGTGAAAGCGACTACAGCTTAAAAGGAACGAGGCAATTTTTTTCCAAGGAAGAGCTGGCCGCCATTGTTGAGACTTCACCTGAACTGATTTCTCCAAACGTTGTCCTCCGCCCCATTTGCCAGGATACAATCTTACCCACGGCCGCGTACGTGGGCGGCCCCTCGGAGATCGCTTATTTCGCTCAGTTGAAGCCGGTCTATGAATTCTTCGATGTCCAACAACCAGTCGTGTATCCACGTGCAAGCGTGACGATTGTGGAGGAAAAGATAAAGACCATCCTCGAAAAATATTCGGTCGATGTCACCGAAATATGGTCGGACCTCGATCCCCTGCTTGCCCGGATTGCCGAACAAGTTTCTGAAGTGAAGGTCGACGCTCTCTTTGAGCAGCTCCACCGCCGCATTCAGGAAGCGGTCGCAGAAAGCCGCTTCGGCATCCAGCAAATCGATTCGACCCTCTCGGGAGCGATCGATTCAACGGTGTCGCGAATAGAATCTCAGTTGAATGTGCTGAAGGAAAAAACGCAGGCGGCGCAGCAGCGGCGGCAGGACGTCACGATGAGGCAGATCCAAAAGGTCGCGTCGAACATTTATCCGAAATCCAACTTTCAGGAGAGAGAGTTCAACGTAGTGTACTACATGAACAAATACGGACCGGACTTTGTGAAATGGCTAAGCGGGGAGATTGTCATCGACCGGTTTCAACATCAAATCGTTGAGCTTTGAACCGGCACTTCAGATAACTTTTTCAGTCTCCTTGTTGAAGAAATGAGCTTTGCCCATGTTGAACGCGAGGTCCATTTCTTTTCCGGCCTTTGGCTCCTCTGTTGCAATGATCCGCGAAACGTATTGTTTTCCGTTCCCTGTTGAGAAATAGACGAAGATCTCGTTTCCCATCGGCTCAACAACCTCCACCCTGGCCTTGCATTGTGCATACCGCGCGCCGGCCGTTTTGTTCGCATCGGAGATATGCTCGGGCCGGATGCCAAGCCAAACCCCTTTTCCGGCGAACGGTTTCAATTTCGAGTGCTGTTCTTTCGGCAGCTTCAGGACAACGCCGGTTTTATCTTCTGTGAACGTCAGCCCTTTTTTGACGGAGATGGTCCCCTCCATAAAATTCATTGCCGGACTTCCGATGAACCCCGCCACGAACTTATTCGAAGGGTTGTGGTAGAGATTCAGCGGCGTGTTCGTCTGCTGTACCGTTCCATCCTTCATTACGACGATCTTGTCTCCCATCGTCATGGCCTCGGTCTGGTCGTGCGTGACGTACACCATCGTAGCATTGAGCCGATCGTGGAGTTTAGAAATCTCGGTGCGCATCTGCACGCGCAGCTTCGCGTCGAGGTTGCTGAGGGGCTCATCGAAGAGAAAAACCTTCGGCTTCCGAACAATGGCCCTCCCCAGGGCAACCCGTTGCCGCTGCCCGCCGGACAATGCCTTTGGTTTCCGGTCGAGATATTCCTCGATGCCGAGTATTTGAGCGGCTTCGTGGACGCGTGCTTCGATCTCCGATTTCGGATATTTTCTGAGCTTCAATCCGAACGCCATGTTCTCGTAGACCGTCATATGCGGATACAAAGCATAGTTCTGAAAGACCATGGCGATGTCGCGGTCCTTGGGGGGAACATCGTTGACAACCGTGCCGCCAATGGAGATCGTCCCGCCGCTGATCTCTTCGAGACCGGCAATCATTCGAAGCGTAGTGGATTTTCCGCAGCCTGACGGGCCGACGAGCACGACAAATTCTTTGTCGGCGATATCGATGTTAACGTCTTTGACGGCAACGACTCCCCCTTCATACTCTTTCCGGATGTTCTCAAGTTTGACGCTTGCCACACTGACCTCGGCTAGTTAGCCAATATGTGAAGGGTGTCCCAGAATGCCGGGAATGAAATGTCAACGCAATCGGAATCCTTAACTGTTGATTCTCCCTCGAGACCCGATGCAGCAACGCCGAACGCCATTGCGATCCGATGATCTCCATAGCTGTCGAACGTCGTGGGAATTAATGTACTTTTTGAGTGAAATGCAAACCCGTCCTCGAGCTCTTCCACTTCAAGTCCCATGAGAGAAAGATTTTCGCACACCGCTCCGATGCGGTCGCTTTCCTTGTTGCGCAGCTCGAATGCTCCCCGGACTTCAAACGTTCCGACAGCAAAAGCCGCAGCGACGGCGAGGATGGGAATTTCATCGATGATATTCGGAATGATCGACCCTTGCAGCACCAGGTTGGACCTGAGTTCGGAGCTTTTAACCACAACATCGCCGATCGGTTCGCCTCCAATTTGTCGCTCATTCTCTATCGAGATCTTTCCCCCCATCGAGCGAAGCACGTCAAGATACCCCGTGCGGGTCGGGTTGATCCCGACATTTTTGATGACGAGCTCCGAATCGCGGGCTATGAGACCGGCCACGATGAAAAAAGCCGCCGAGGAGGGATCGCCCGGGATATAAAATTGTCGAGCAGGGATTTGTACTCCTCCGGTGACGGAGACGCTCGATTTCCCTTCCGTCCGCACCGGCGTGAGTCCGAGCATCCGTTCGGTATGATCGCGGGACGCCTGGGATTCCTCGACCGTCGTCCTTCCTTCGGCAAATAATCCTGCGAGCAAAACCGCTGATTTTACCTGAGCGCTGGGGACCGGAAGTTCATAGGTGATGCCATGGAGCGTATCGGCCGGAAAAATTTTCAACGGGGCGGTAAATTTATCTGTCCCCACGATCTGCGCGCCCATTTCCGTGAGCGGGTCGATAATGCGCTTCATCGGCCGCCGGACGAGGTATTGATCCCCGGAAATTTGGCTGGCAAATTTCTGACCGGCAAGTATGCCGGAGAGAAGCCGGATCGTAGTTCCGGAGTTCCCGGCGTTCAATTGAGCCCCCGGTTGACGGTAGCCGTGCAGTCCTTTGCCGACGATGTGCAGCGCGTGCGGGGTCAATGCAGTTTCGATCCCCATCGCCTGGATGCACTCGAGCGTGCTTCGGGGATCCGCGGCGTTCAGGAACCCGACGACTTCTGTCCTGCCCATCGACAGCGATCCTATCATCACCGCGCGATGAGAGATCGATTTGTCGCCGGGCACGGTTATTTCGCCGCGCAGATGACGGGCAGGACGGAGGACTTTATCCATGGAAAATGAAGAGTGCGGTTATTGCCGACGGACGAGAATGTTCCATGGAACTGTTATTTATTTTGTGGAACTTCCTCTTTTTTCTTTTCCGCAAGCATGACAGCTTTTCGGCTGAGATTGAGGCGTCCTTTGTCGTCGATTTCCATCAGCTTCACTTCGAACACGTCTCCCAGCTTGACAACGTCGGCCACCTTCTCGACCCTTTTCAAATCCAGTTGCGAGACGTGCACCAAGCCTTCCTTGCCCGGGAGGATTTCGACGAACGCGCCAAAGTCCATTATTTTTTTCACTGTCGCTTTATATATTTTCCCGATTTCGGGGACTTCCGTGATGCGGCCGATCATGGCGCGCGCGGTATCGCTTGCTTCCTTGGTGGTTGCAGCGATGACGATGGTTCCGTCGTCCTCGATGTTCACTTCAGCTCCCGATTCCGCGACGATATTGCGGATATTCTTCCCTCCGGGGCCGATAACGGCGCCGATCATATCCACAGGAATCTGGATCGTCGTCAGGCGAGGGGCATATTGGCTGAGATCGCTTCGCGGGGACGAGATCGCCGCGTCCATGATGGCCAGTTTATGGAGCCTTCCGGCCTTGGCCTGCTGAAGGGCCGTTTCAATGATGGCAAACGAAATCCCTTTGATCTTGATGTCCATCTGAAATGCCGTGATGCCGTCCTTTGTCCCTGCGACCTTGAAGTCCATGTCGCCCAGGTGGTCTTCGTTGCCGAGAATATCTGAAAGGACAGCGACGCGGTCTCCCTCCTTGACCAATCCCATGGCAATTCCGGCGACAGACTTCTTCAGCGGAACGCCGCCGTCAAAGAGCGCGAGCGAACCGGCGCACACGGTTGCCATTGATGAAGAGCCGTTCGATTCGAGAATGTCCGAAACGACGCGAACGGTGTACGGGAATTCCTTTTCTTCCGGCATTAGGATCTTAAGGGCCCGTTCGGCGAGATTACCGTGTCCGACCTCGCGCCGTCCTGTTGCAAGTCTTCCGGTCTCCCCCACACTGAACGGAGGGAAATTGTAATGAAGCATGAAGCGCCGGGTCGTTTTGGGGAGCAGACCGTCGAGGATCTGTTCATCGAGTTTGGTCCCGAGCGTTACCGTTGTCAAAGACTGAGTCTCACCGCGTGTAAAAAGCGCAGAGCCGTGCGCCCGGGGCAAGAGGCCGAGCTCGATCGAAATGGGGCGGATATCAGCGAGCCCTCTTCCATCGAGCCGCTTTTTCTTCCCGAGGATCATCTCACGCATCTCGAATTTTTCGATGTCGTGGAGGATCTGGTCGATGGTTTTTTCCTGTTCGGGAAACTTCTCGGCAAGGGCCGTGTGCACTTCGAGGGCAATGTTCTCGTTCGCCGCCGAACGTTCGTCCTTCAACAACACGGTATTTACCGTTGCCCGGATTTTCTCCTCTGCCAGGGCCTTGACGGCCGCCAGAAGGTCAGGATTGATCTCCGGCGCTGCAACTTTGCGCTTTTGTTTTTTCACTTCCGCGGCAAGCTCTTTCTGCAGAGCGCAGATCTTTTTGATCGCGTCGTGGGCGAATTTCAGGGCAGCAAGCATGTCCGTTTCGCCGATCTCGCGGGATTCGCCTTCGACCATGACGATGGAATCGTCGGTTCCGGCGACCGTCACGTCCATGTCGCTGACCTCGAGCTCGTCGAAGGTCGGATTGATCAGCATCTCGCCGTTGACACGGCCGATGCGCACTTCGGCGATCGGGCCGTCGAACGGAGAATCCGACACCATCAGCGCCGCTGAGGCGGCGCAGGCTCCGAGCACATCGGCGTCGTTCTGCTGGTCCGATGAAAAAACGTTCACAATGATCTGGGTCTCGTTGTGGTATCCTTCCGGGAACATCGGCCGGATCGGCCTGTCGATCAGACGGGCCGAGAGGATCTCCTTGTCCGAGGGCCTTCCTTCCCTTTTCAAAAATCCGCCGGGAATTTTCCCTGCCGAAGACATTTTTTCCCGGTACTCAACCTGAAGAGGGAAATAGTCGAGGTCGTCCTCGGATATTTTCGGTGCGACGATGGTCGCGAGGACCATCGTGTCGGCATAGCGGGCCATCACGGCGCCGTCCGCCTGTTTTGCAAACCTGCCGGTTTCAAACGACAGCGTTTTGTTTCCAATTTGAATTTCTTTTTTTACTACCATGTGGGTACTTTACTCTCGATGATTCATATCGTTGCTGAAATATTTCAGCGTCGTCCTGTTGCGTTGCTATTACTTGCGGATGTCGAGTTCCTGAATGATCTTCCGGTACCGCTCGATATTTTTCTCCATCAGATAATCGAGCAACCGGCGCCGTTTTCCGACCATTCTCAGCAGCCCGACACGCGAGTGATTGTCCTTTTTATGTCCGTCGAAATGCGACGACAATGCGTTGATATTCGCAGTGAGGATGGCAATCTGTACTTCGGGGGTCCCGGAGTCGTTCGGAGATTTGCCGTATTTTTTGATGCATTCTGCTTTCTGAGCCTTTGAAATTGACATGAACACTCCTTAAAAATAATTGTATAGTATGCTATTGGACATTTTCAAGAATATTTTTTCCAACATGCTTGTCGTTATTCATTTCCTTCACCAGATCTTCCGGCGACGAGAACTTCTTCTCTCCTCTGATCTTTTGGACGCATTCCACGGTTATTGTCCGGCCGTAAATATTTTGCGCAAACTCATAAATGAAGACCTCGCAGACAGCGTCGTGATTTTCGTAAAACGTCGGCAGTGTGCCGATGCTCATCAGAGCGTTATGCTGCATGCCGTCCACATGGACCTTCACTGCATACACTCCCTTGCCGGGGAGGATCTTTCTCGGGTCCTGCACGTCAATATTTGCCGTCGGAAAACCGAGCGTCCTGCCGCGACCGTCCCCGGCCACCACGGTCCCCGAAAATCCAAACCGCCTGCCAAGCAGCGTGTTGGCTTTCCCGACCTCCCCTTCCATCAGCAACGACCGAATGCGCGAACTGCTCACGAGTTCGTTGTTTGAGAAAAATTGCTTTTCCGCCACGACGGAGAATCCGAATTCACGCCCGAGGGCAAGGAGTTGAGCCAGCCCCGCTTCACGGTCTTTGCCGAATCCGTGGTCGTATCCTTCGATCACCTCGCTGACGCCGACACCGTTGATGATATACTCGGTGTAGAACTCGCGGAACGGTTTCCGCGAAAATTCGTACGTGAACGGGACGACGAAGGTCACGTCGACCCCGAGGTTCGCGATCAGCTCAAGCTTCTCTTCGTTCGTCGTCAGCAGCTGAACGCGCCCCCGCTCGTTGTCACCGCTTTGTTTCCCGACAACTTCCTTCGGATGCGGATCGAAGGTGATGATGACGCTCCGTCCGCTCCGTTCTTGTGCTCTCTGGATCACCTCGCGGATGATCTTCTGATGCGCTAGGTGGACTCCGTCGAACGTACCGATTGAAATGACGGAATCTTTGTTGTGCGAGAGCTCCGGCAAGGAGCGGACGATCTTCATACGGTCACATGTTTCGCCGACGCGCAACGGTCGCTGAGCTGATGCAATTCTTCGATCTGCAGCGCCTGCTGCAGCGAGAGACCGCCGATCCGTGTGCGCCGCAACTCTTTGACGTATGCTCCGCATCCTAATTTTTTTCCGCATTCGTCGACAACCGAACGGATATACGTTCCCTTTGAGCAGACGATGCGAAAGAACACGAGCGGCAGATCTGTCCGGACCAATGTAAAGTCGGAGACCGTGACCTCTCGCGGCTCCCTCTCACGCGAGCGCCCCTTGCGGGCCAGCTTGTACAGCGGTTTGCCGTCATACTTTACCGCGGAGTACATCGGCGGAACCTGAAGCTGGGTTCCGATAAAGGACGCGAAAGCCTCCCGCAGCTGCTGTTCGGTGATCCGGGAAAAATCCTTCAGGTTCTCTTCGGGAGTCTCTGAATCAAGGCTCGCTGTTGTCGCACCGAGCTGCATTGTCCCTTCGTACTCCTTTTCCTGGCCGCCGAACGAATCGATGTCCTTCGTTTTCCTGCCGGTGCAGAGGATCAACAGCCCCGTTGCCTTCGGGTCAAGCGTTCCCGCATGCCCGACTTTGCGGACGTTGAACAGATCCCTCACCCGGTGGACCACGTCGAAGGAGGTCCAATCTTTCGGCTTGTCGACGAGAAGGATCTCCCCGCTCTCGAAATCGAGCGAGGTGACATCCGACGCCATCGTGACCGGCTCATTGCGGCTTAGGGTCATTCTCGTGGATCTTCTTTATCAGGTTTTCCAGGTTCTCGACCCGGTCCATCGTATCGTCATGATAGAACTGCAACGCCGGCGTGAACCTCATGTTCACGTGAGATGCAAGAAGGCCCCGCAGACGCGATTTTTCGGCCTCGAGCCGAGCCAGCGTTTTTTCTCTTATCGCCGGGGCCCCAAGGATGCTCACATAAATTTTTGCAATCTTCAGGTCGGGAGTGACCCGCACTTCGGTGACGGTGCTTAAGCCAAATTCCCCGCCGGTGTATTCCCGGCTAATGATCGTTCCCAGTTCATGCCTGATGAGCGATGCAACTCGTTCCGTTCGTACTGACATTCAATCCTTTTCAAATAAATCTCCGACGGCGCTCGATCGTCTTAAACGAGCTTCCGCTTTGTTTCGACCACTTTGTACGCCTCGATGATGTCGCCGACCTTGACGTCGTTGAAGTTTTCCAGGCCGATACCGCATTCGAACCCCTGTTCGACCTCCCGAACATCGTCCTTGAATCTTCGAAGCGAAGCGAACCCGCCGTCAAAAATCGTCACACCGTCGCGGAGGAGGCGCACTTTGTTGTTGCGCACAATCTTTCCGTCCGTCACGTAGCAGCCGGCGATCGTTCCGATTTTCGGCACTTTGAACGTTTCGCGCACTTCGACGGTCGCGGTGACCTCCTCGGAAATCGTCGGCGCGAGCAACCCTTCAAGCGCGTTCCGCACCTCGTTAATGGCGTCGTAGATGATGTTATAGAGCCGGATATCGACCTTTTCCTGCTCCGCGAGACGGCGGGCGTTCAAATTTGGGCGAACGTGGAAGCCCACGATGACCGCATGGGAAGCTGCCGCAAGCAGAACGTCGGATTCTGAGATCGCTCCGACGCCTTTATGGATGACGCGGATCTTCACTTCGCCGGTGGAGAGTTTCATCAGCGAATCGGCCAACGCTTCGACCGACCCGTCGACGTCGCCTTTCACGACGATAGAGAGTTCGCGGACCTGCTGTCCTGCCTGGATCTGTTCCGAAATTTCATCCAGCGTGACAAAATGGATCTGCCGGAAATCCTGCTCGCGCTTCAATTGCTGGCGCTTGAGGCTGATGTCGCGCGCAACACGGTCGGAATCCATTGCGATGAACTGATCACCGGCTTGAGGAATGCCGTCAAAGCCGAGAAGCTGGACCGGCGTCGACGGTCCGGCGACTTCAGTTCTTTTTCCCCTCTCATCGAACATTGCCTTGACCTTTCCGCTGTAGATGCCGCCGACGAAGGGATCGCCGACGCGCAGCGTCCCTTTTTGAATGAGGATCGTCGCGAGAATCCCCTTTCCTTTGTCGATCTGCGCCTCAACGACCGCTCCCCGGGCGGTCCGGTTTGGATTCGCCTTCAGGTCGAGGACCTCCGCCTCAAGAAGAATTTTTTCCAACAAGACGTCGATGTTGAGCCCCTTTTTGGCCGAGACTTCGACGCATTGATATTTGCCTCCCCATTCTTCAACCAGAATTCCTTTATCGGCAAGCTGCTGTCGAATGCGGTCGGGGTTGGCTTCGGGCTTGTCGATCTTATTGATCGCGATGATGATCGGAACATTGGCGGCCCGTGCGTGACTTATTGCTTCGAGAGTTTGAGGCATGACGCTGTCCTCTGCAGCCACCACAAGAACGACGATATCCGTCAGCTGGGCTCCACGGGCGCGCATGGCCGTAAATGCCTCGTGGCCCGGCGTGTCGAGGAATGTGATCTTTTTCCCGGAATCCAAGGATACCTCGTAGGCACCGATGTGCTGAGTAATGCCGCCAGCCTCGCCAGCCACGACGTTTGTACGGCGGATATAGTCGAGCAGCGATGTTTTACCGTGATCGACGTGCCCCATGATGGTCACAACCGGGGAACGCGGCTTCAACGTTTCGGGAGCATCCGGCTTATCCTCGAGGAGGTCGACCGTAAACTCCTCATGAAATTCGACCTGCAATCCGAATTCATCGGCGACGAGAGTAATGTTATCT
Organism: Bacteroidota bacterium; assembly: GCA_035506275.1. Taxonomy (NCBI): domain Bacteria; kingdom Pseudomonadati; phylum Bacteroidota; species Bacteroidota bacterium. The sequence continues at coordinate 138,184 of DATJPT010000010.1, read as the reverse complement.
TTATCCAGCCGCTGATTGATGGATACCATCAGTCCAAGACCGATACACTTTGCGATGACATCGGCGACAGGAACATTCATTAAGCTCGCTAATTCGCCGACCGTAACATATTCAGTGACACGAAGTTTGCCTTCTTCATCTCGTGCTTCTTCCAGCAGCCTTGCCTGCTCTTCCTCACGCTCCCGTTTTCTCTTCTTTCTGTTTGTTGCACGGAGGCTGACGATCGACTCGTCCATCCCGGCAAGCGTACGTTTGATCGCTTCATTGACCTGCGTGTCATCGACTTCGTGAACCCGGAGTTTTTTCTTCTTTTTCTTCTTCTTTGCTCCGTCGTCGACCTCGGTTTCGACGACATCCTTGGTCTTTTCGTCTTTGACTTTCTTTTTCTTCTTCTTTCGCTTGTGCTGTTCTTCCGTTTCGCTTGCAGTTCCCGTTCCGCGTTCCTTTTCGGGAGTCTCGGAGGTCACTTTCAGATCGATCTTCCCTCTGATCGTCAAGCCCCTGCGCCGTGCGCTGAGCTGGTCCAAGGGGGAAGTATAGGCCTTCTCCCCTTTTTTCTTCTTTGCCTCTGCTCCGGTCGCCGGTTCTGCTTCCGCTTTTTGGAGCGATTTTTCGGCAGGTACAATTTGGGTCTCTTCTTTCGCGGAGATAACGGGAGCTTCCACTTCAGCCGGCTGCGCGCTGATCGGCTCTGTCGCGTGCACTTCCGGCTTCTTCTCAACGGCCGGCTGTTGCGGCGGCATTTCCGCTACTTCCTCTTCAAGCTTTTTCTTTGGAGTTTCCTTTGCTTCTTCTTCGGTTTCCTTTTTCTTTTCAGCAGTCCGCCGTTTGGTTTCCTTGATCTCAGCGATCTTTCGCTGATGCCGGTCTGCGACATCTTTGTCCTTCTTGAAATGGGACATGATGTCTTTCATCATGTCGTTTTCGACGAGCGACATCGGCCCCTTGATGGTATACCCCTTCTTATTGAGAAATTCAATAATCGTCCCGCTCGCGAGGTTCAGGTCTTTCGCGAGGTTGAATATTTTAACTTTTTTTTCAGTTGTTTCCGTCATTCGAATTCCTGTAGTCAGTCGGAACCGGGAACAGTGAGTGGATACTGTGTTACCGCGTTTCGGTTTCTTCTTTGGTAGTTTCCGCAGCGTCGGAAACTGCTTCTTCTTTCAGATTGGCGTCAGCCGCTGCGGTTTTCGCCCCTTCCGGTTTCTTGCTTCCTTCCTCTTCGTCTCCCTCATCGACTTCCGCTTCCTCGAATTCCTTCTTGATGAGCTCGACGATCTCTTTTACCTTCTCTTCTTCCAGACCAAGCTCCGACACGAGATCAGGGATGTCAGCTTCCATGACCTGTTGCGCAGTGTCGTAACCGTTCTCAATGAACTTCTCGTAAATCTCTTTTCCGATCTCATCCCGGAATTCGATAAGTTCGATGTCATACTCGGCCCCTTCTTTGACGAGCTGCAGGTCGAATCCCGAAAGTTTAGAAGCCAGGCGGATATTTTGCCCTCCCTTGCCGATGGCGAGGGACACCTGATCGTCGGCGACGAGGATCGTGGCTTTTTTTGCTTCGATGTCCAGGTCGATCTTTTTCAGTTTCGCTGGCGCGAGCGCGCGTGTGATCATGACCAGCGGCTCGTCGCTGTAGTTGATGACGTCAATATTCTCGTTGTTAAGTTCGCGAACGATGGCATGGATGCGGACGCCTTTCATTCCGACACAGGCGCCGACGGCGTCGATGCGGTCGTCGTGAGACTCCACTGCGACCTTTGCGCGTTCGCCGGGTTCCCGGGCGATGTCCTTGATCTCGATAATACCGTCGTAGATCTCGGGGATCTCAATTTCAAAAAGCCGGGCAAGAAATTTCGTGTCGGCGCGGGAAATAATAACGGTCGGATTGCCCGAGTTCTTTCTCACTTCTTTGATGACCGCACGAATCGTATCTCCCTTTTTGTACCGTTCCTTCTGGATCTGCTCGCTCTTCGGAAGCACCACTTCGTTCTTGTTGTGCATGACAAGGATCTCGTTCTTCCGGATCTGGTAGACCTCTCCGACGAGGATCTCGCCGATGGAATTGCTGTATTCGTTGTAGATCAGTTCCTTCTCAAGCTCTTTGATTCTCTGATTGAGGTTTTGTTTGGCCGTAATGATCAGCCGCCGGCCGAAATCGGCGAGGTTCACGATCTCTACGTAATCTTCGCCGACGTCCAATGATTCGCCCGATTTTTTCCGCGCAGCCTCAACGTCGATCTGCGTCACCGGGTCAACGACCGTTTCGACCACCTCTTTTTCGAGATAGATCTCAATATCGCCTTTCTCCATATTGACGACGACGTCGAAGCGCGCTTCCTGTCCGTATTTTTTCCGGACCATCATCCCGAAAATATCTTCCACGATTCCGACGAGGATATCCTTGTCGATGGATTTTTCCCGAACCAGTGAAGAGAATGATTCGACTATCTCGTAATTCATTGAATCCTCCAAAATGAAAATTGTAATTCAACCCAAACACTCTTTATCTGAACTGCGGAAGCACCCGTGCTTCGCGAATCTCGTTCACCGCAAAGGTCTGTTCGCGTTTCTCTTTCGTCACGACCGTGACCGCCGCATCCGTGACTTCCTGCAACGTTCCCTCAACCGGACCATTCCCGCCTGCGGCCGCAGAAGTGATGGAGACCTGGCGGCCGACATTTTTCCTGAGTTGCCGGACCGATTTCATCGGCCGGTCAAGCCCGGGGGATGAGACTTCCAGACGATAACGTCCCGCGATCATGTTCCTTCGGTCAAGCTCCGAGGCGATCGAGCGGCTCACTTGAGCGCATTCATCTGCGGAGATACCTTTGTCGGTATCCACAAAAATTTCAATGACGGAACTCCCCTTTTCGCCGCGAATATTGACATCCACAAGAAAGCCGTTGATCGCAGCGAGGCTTGCTTCGACCATTCCGGAAATGTCCTCAACCAGCGCCATATTCACACTTTTCTCACATCATCAAAAAAAAGTCCCGCTTGAGGCGGGACTTTATAATGCAGTGATAAAATATACGGTACCGGATACTTAGAAGCAAGTAAAATATTGTTTTTGAAAAGTCTCAGAAAAAGGCTCTAACTTCGGCCTTTGCAGTGTGCACAGGGGTATGAGATTGCTCCGACCTGCCGTTATACTGCAGTGAAGACTGAAGGTTGCCGCTGAGCCGATAATCGAACGACACATCCCAAAGAAATGTTTTTCCCTGCACTCTTCCGGCGGTAAGGTCGAACGGGACGACGGCTCCCGCAGCGTTGTTTTCGAGCGAAAGCTCCTCACGGGAGAAATCAATCCTCATCTGGCCGCTCCCGCGAAAAGAGAGGATTGTCCGGAGTGATTGGGCATTCAGGCTGGCAATGATCGGTACGACGGGATAGTCATCTTCCGACCGGGAGGCTTCGATCTTGAATCCTACCTCTATATTTTGTTCCGGCCGGTATGCATAATCCGAGATGAGATCGTCCGAACCGATGACCTGAGAGCGGCCGCTTGCCAGCGAAGCGGCGAGATTATCCTGCTTGTTCGCATAATCGATCTGATTTGAAATTTCGGAGACAAGCTGCCAGCGGATCCTCACCGATCGTTCGCGATTATAGGTCTGTTCATACCCTGTGCTATACTGCCCCCCTCCATCCTGCTGGAGAAACCTGAACCTGAAAGACAGGTCCGACCTGTTTTCAAAGAGGAAGAGATCCTGCTGGATCAGCTGGCTGCCGAGCAGCGTGGTGGCCGGGCTGAGAAAGTGATCGAGATTCAAAAAATAAATCTGATTCGTTTGAGGGTCGGTGCTTTTTTCTTCGATCTTCATATAGCTTTCGGTCGTAATGATAGAAGCCGCCTTTTGAAACCAGTTCGACGGGGCAGAGATGATTTTGGCCGGCGCGAGTCGGAGACGAAACGATGTCTTGACGTTCACGACCGGGTCGAGCTGATCGGTCGGGACGGTAATGACGGTATAATTGCCGTCGTAACGGCTCAATTGAAATTGGCTTTCGTCCGTTGCGTTCACCGCTCCGGTGCCGACCCAAACATATTGTCCCTGTCCGACGGGAACCTGGACAAACACCCGCTGCAATTCCGCCGACCGTTCGCTCGATGCTTCATAGTACACATCGGCATCGACGGCGCGCTGGAATGGCGTGTACCGTGACTCTGTTCGCACCAATGTTGTCCGGACATCGGGGTTTGAAAGTTTGAATTCGTCGGAATATGTTCTATCCCGGAAAATAACGCTCAGCGATGAGGAAAAGTTTTGAATTTCGGATAACGACCAGCCGTACGATTGAGTGATCGACTTTGATTCTGGATCCAATCTGCCTTCAAAGGCCGCATCGTCAGAACGGAATTCGAACTCGCTGGAAAGGTTCATGCCGTAGATTCCCTTGAGGGCAAACTTCGGCGCGAGCGTGGTGAAACCGAAGCTTGCGTTGTCAAGCGAATCGGCAGTCGCGGTCTCTATCGACCGGTCCTCGTGTTCGAAATGGAAGCTCGGGAGGAATTTCTTAAACGCGTACGAAAGAGAACCGCTTTGCCGTACCCAATCATTTTCTGCGTTTGCGATCCCTTGGGAGCTTTTGACCTGGTCGATAGAGTAGTCGACCTTCGGCAGCGAATCGTCCGACAATCGCACAAATCCTTCCCTCCGGTCGGCCGAGAACTGCGGCCCCAAATTGTTCGAGCCGATCGAACCTCCGACGGCAAGAGTTTGGATCGGATGGTATGTGAGGTTTGCTTCGCGGATCTCCTCCGACGAGGGCTGAAGATTGACCGTGCTGTCGATGCTCCATTCTCTGCTGAACTCCACATTATCAATCCGGTCGATCGGGGAAAAACTCTTATTAGTGTATCTGTCCGATAACGAAAGGTCAAAGGATCCGATGTTCGCGCCTGCGACCCTGACGTTTGCAGGAGAAAACTCCGCCGAGAATTTGGTCGCATCGCCAGTCACCTGATCATTCGGCGTGAACCTGTTCGGGTTCAGGCTGCTTGCTGCGAATTCACCGTTTACGGTCAGCTCTTTCGTCACACGGATGGATGTATTCACGTCCGCAATTTGCTGCAATTGAGGAGCCGGCAGGATAATGATGGGCAGGTAACTGCCATTGTGAGGCCCGACGTAGCGGTATTGTCCCAGCAACACATGCGTGTAGTCTCCTGCTCCCGATCCCACGAAAGAGAACGTTACGTTGAATTGGGCCTGATATGTCCCGGGGGCAAACTCGTAAATTCTTGTTAAATTTCCCGCCACGAGAGTATCGACTGCTGCGTATTCTCCTTTTCCGATATTCAATGAGTCCACGCCCACCGAGTCTGCTCCGGATAACGTGGCTGGCTTCCCTCCGCTTTGCGACAGCACGGCTTTATCGCTGTCGCTCAGCGAAATGTTAATGGGGGCATTCTGATCGTCCCCTTCCTGGGCGTACATCACTGAAAATTTCATTCTGTCGGAAAGCGCTTTGACATTTGCGTCGACGGCAAAAAAGTTCCTCTCATACGACTGATCGGTGTATTGAAAGTCTACAACGATACGTGAGACACTTGTAATTAACCTCTTGGAAGAAAAGGTGATTTGAGCGCTTGAATAATCAATGGCATAGTCATTCGCCTCCCCTCTGACCATGATATTCCCGTCGATATAAACTTTCTCGGTCCCGGCGATGATAACAATATTGTTCTCATTATTCTTCCCATAGAGTTGGTACGGCCCTTGCACCCCGTCGATCCCTGGAAATTGGTTTGTGTTAAATTTACCGCGCGAGGTTGCGCCGGTCACCGTGACGGTCCCCGAAAGACCGTTGGAGGTGAAATTTGCGGTTCCTTCTGCTCCCTGGAGCTTTCTGCTTAGCTTGCCGAATTCACCATCGGACATGTCAAAATAGAAATCGCCCAAAGTCGCGGAATAATCAGCGCTTTTGATCTGGACAAATACGTTATCCAATTCCTGCAGAGTCTGGGTATTTCCCTCTGGCTGGAGGGGCGTGTTTTCATCGGTCAATGCAGCCTGAATTTCGACCTCGGACGACAGTTTTCCGGAGAACTGCAGACGGAACCCGGAATTCAGCGTTAGATCCCTGTTGGTACCGACGGTAAACCCTCGAAAAATGGACCCGCTCTTTTGCAGATCAGGCCCGAAGATATTATCCAGCGCTCCTGCCGTGGAGGTCGTCGCGACGACTGTTGTCGAACGGTTTGTAAGAGAGTCATGTTTGATCAAATATTCTTTATGCCGATAGACAGGCTGAAATGAAAACGGTAAAAAGCTATAGCATATAGCGATAGAATGTTTTCTTACCTTAAAATTTATCGCTTGCTGAATGGAGACATGAACCATCCCGGTCGAATAGTCGAGAGTATAATCTTGCTGCCTGGTCAGTCTCATCGAATCCAGGTAGATCGATTCAGTGTTGGGGATGATAATGCCGTGGCTAAGCCGGAACGAGGTATCCGGCTGAAGGATCTGAAATTGGTCGATTTCGGGAGCAATGACGATCGAGGTTTGTGCGCTTGCTGCTCCGGATGCGAGCAAGAACACAATCAAGGTTAGGGGGAGAAAAGTTAAATGTATTTCGGAGGTCAGTCGCAAAGGAAACAACGATAGTTTTCATAAAACTACATTGTAGAAACTTGATGCTTGACCTCCGCAACGTTCGACGCCCCTTTAATCGAACATTAGATGCTATCGTGATGTCCTTTATTGACCTTAGTACCAAAGGAGGGACTCGAACCCTCACCTGGGGTAAGCCAGACTGGATTTTGAGTCCAGCGCGTCTACCAATTCCGCCACTTTGGCAAGTGCAAAGTAAATATAGCAAACTTCGCTCAGCAAGGCAATAGATGAAGGGGCGTGTTATTCGTATCCCCTTTTCAAGAGCGTCGCGAGATGTAAGACCTGGATATCTTGGTGATGCAGTCTGGTTCCGTACGTTATTTGTGATAGGCAGCCTGGATTATTCGCTACGATAATGTCGGCCTCCGATCTTTCAATGTTCAGCATTTTTCGGTCCAGCAATTTCATCGAATCGTCATACCGAACAACATTGTAAATTCCCGCGCTGCCGCAGCACCATGAAGCTTCCGGAAGTTCGACAAGCTCTACTCCGGGGATCGAGGCGAGAATTGCGCGTGGTTCCGCCGTAATGTGCTGGGCGTGGGCCAGGTGACAGGCGTCGTGGTATGCAACACGGGCATTCACGGCCCGCGTGGGCCTCTTAAAATCGATGGAGAGTAGGAATTCCGTCAGATCTTTCACCTTGGCAGCGATGGCCTTTGCTTTTTCGGCATATTCATCGTCGCCGGCAAGGTAGCGGCCGTATTCTTTCATAAATGCGCCGCAGCCGGCGGAATTCATAACGATCGCTTCGAAGTTATAGCCGGAGAAAACATCGATGTTAAACCGGGCAAGTTTACGCGCGGTGCCAAAGTCCCCGTTATGTGCATGCAGCGAACCGCAGCATTCCTGCATTTTAGGCAGAACGACCTCGCAGCCATTGTGCAGCAGAACGTCAATGGTACCTTGATTGACCTCAGCAAAGGCAACGTTCATGATACATCCGGAAAGAAAAGCGACGCGATGTTTTATTTCCCCCGGCGGTGTGATGATCTCCGGATGCGTTTCATCAAAAAACTTTCGGTCAATGCGCGGAGAGAGGTGCTGGAGTTGTTCCATTCTCGGGGCGAACAATTTCATTGCACCAGAGGCGACGAGAAAATTCTCGATCCCTGAATTTTGATAAAAACGGAGCGCCTTCGCAGCTGCTTTCAATATTGACTTTGAACCAAGGATGTACTGGAAGGAGATCTTTCGTAACAGCTTCTCTTTCCACGACAGTTTTCCCTGAGTCGACACCTGATCCCGTGCCGTTTCCACTAAAGCTCCGTATTTGACTCCTGCGGGACATGCAGTTTCACAGGCCTGACAATCGAGGCAGAAATTCATTTCGTCAATGAAGCCGTCCGTCATCCCCATCTCGCCGTCGGCTACGGCTTTCATCAAACGGATGCGGCCGCGGGGGGATGATTTTTCAAGGCCGGTGATCGAGAATGTCGGGCATACAGGAAGGCAGAGGCCGCAGTGCATGCAATTAGTGATGAAGTCATAACTCGGAATGTCGACGCCGGCAAATCCACTGTTGTTCTTTGATTGCGCGGCGTTCTTTTTTTTAGACGATTCCATGCGCTATCTGGTCATCACGTCCATGCACCCAATGCTTCAAACCTCTTGATCTGTTCCCTGCTTTGCGGAAGGTTCCCCTCGCATTTCGGTTTGATGGAAAAAATCTTTCCGGGATTCAGCACTCCTTGCGGATCGATCGAGGATTTTATCGTTCGCATCATTTCTACGGCCGGGATGCCTGCAACGTTCGGCAGAAATTTTTTCTTTGCCAATCCCGTTCCATGCTCCCCCGTAATGGTCCCCCCCATCCTGATCGATTCGCTAAAGATCTCCTCAAACGCCGATTCGGCTCTGTGAATTTCGTCCTTGTCCCGCTCATCGGTCAGACAGGTCGGATGAAGATTCCCGTCACCGGCATGCCCGAAAATGCCGAAGGTCACGCTGTATTTTTTAGCGATCCGGTCAATGCGTTCGAGCATTTTGGCAATTTCACTTCTCGGCACAGTGACATCCTCTAGAATGGTGGTTGGCCGAACACGTGCCAGCGCCGAAAAGGCCGCACGCCTCGCGGTCTTCAAGCGAATCGCATCGGACTCAGATTGCGCGAGATTGATCTCGATGCATTCATGCCGTTTACAGAGTTCAGCGATCTTGACCGAATCTTCATTGACAACAGGAGAACGGCCATCCACCTCGATCAGCAAAAGCGATTCAATGGAGGTCGGCAGCCCAAGATGCGTATATTCTTCCACGCACTTGATCGTTGTTTGATCCAGGAATTCGATCGTCGCCGGGATGATGTGAGCAGCGATGATCGCGGAGACTGCTTCGGCGGCATCCTGGCGGGACCGGAAATACGCCAGCATTGTTTTGCTGGCTTCAGGCTTAGGGATCAGTTTCAGCAAAATATTCGTAAAAACGCCGAGGGTTCCCTCCGATCCAACGAAAAAGTCTTTCAGGTTGTAACCGGCAACATCCTTGACTACCTTTCCCCCCGAGAATATTATTTCGCCGGTCGGGAGGACCGTCTCAAGTCCCAGGATATAATTTTTTGTTACGCCATATTTCAAGCCGCGCAAGCCACCGGCGTTTTCTGCAACATTCCCGCCGATCGTACAAATGTTCATGCTGCCGGGGTCCGGAGGATAAAACAGCCCCAATTTCTCGACAGATGCGTGAAGATCGGCGGTAATGACCCCTGGTTCAACAAGAGCGGTAAGGTTCTCGGTATCAATTTCCAGAACTTTATTCCAATGCGACATCAAAAGGACAATAGAATTTTCAACCGGGATGGATCCGCCGCTTAGTCCCGAACCCGAGCCACGCGGCACAATGGCGAAGTGCTCCTCGTTCGCAAGGGCGAGAAGAGATGCTATTTGTTCTTTGTTTTGGGGAATTACAATGGCATCGGGGAGCGAATGGAGCAGCGGCGTGCCGTCATACGAATACGAGATCCGGTCCTCCTGGGAATCGAAATAGCGATCCTTGCCGGCGATCTGTGAAATTTTCTGAAGGACGGTCGGTTTGATCATTGAAGCTAATGTGTCTTGGGAGAGAGGGCGTTGAACATCGGACGGGAAATCGGTATATTGACAGCGTTTAGGTTATGATACCAAAATCAATTTCGAAAGTCAACGAACTACATTCGGAGCTTGTATGGGAAAATTAGAACGACGGTCATGGGCCGAGCCTTTCAAGATCAAGGTCGTTGAGCCATTGAGGATGACCACGCGTGAAGAACGCCTTGCGGCGATCAAAGAAGCAGGGTACAATACGTTTTTGCTTCGCTCGGAAGATGTGTACATCGATTTATTGACCGACAGCGGTACGAACGCCATGAGCGATTACCAGTGGGCAGGCATGATGTTGGGAGATGAAGCATACGCCGGGAGCAAGAATTATTATCATCTTGAAGAGAATGTTCAGAAGTATTACGGCTATAAATATCTGGTACCCACGCATCAAGGGCGCGGCGCCGAGCACATTATCTCTAAATTGCTGATCAAGCCGGGCGATTACGTCGCCGGCAACATGTATTTTACGACAACCCGACTGCATCAGGAATTGGCTGGCGCCACCTTTGTCGATGTTATCATCGACGAGGCGCACGATGCGCAAAATATGCATCCGTTCAAGGGGAACATCGATCTTCAGAAATTGGAGGACTTGATAAAAAAAGTCGGCGAGAAGAAAATGGCCTACCTCACAGTCGCCGCGACAGTGAACATGGCCGGCGGACAGCCCATCTCGATGGAAAATCTCCGCCAGGTACGCTCCTTGGCGAAGAACTACAACATTAAGGTCATTCTTGACGCTACGCGGGCAGTGGAGAACGCTTATTTCATAAAAGTACGGGAGAAAGGTTATGAAAAGAAATCCATTTCCGAAATCCTGAAGGAATTATGTTCATACAGCGATGGTGCGACAATGAGCGGCAAAAAGGACCTGCTTGTCAATATCGGAGGGTTCCTGGCATTGAACGATTACGACGTTTTTGAAGAAGCGCGGAATATGGTCGTGGTGTATGAAGGGCTTCACACCTACGGCGGCATGGCGGGGCGCGACATGGAAGCGATGGCGCGAGGGATCGAGGAAGCGGTTGAAGAATCGCACATCAAGGCAAGGATCGGCCAGATAGAATATGTTGGGGAAAGATTGCAGAGCATCGGCGTTCCGATCGTTCTCCCGGTCGGGGGGCATGCGATATTTTTGGACGCCAAGAGATTCCTTCCCCATATTCCCCAGATAGAATTCCCGGCACAGACGCTGGCGGCGGAATTATACATGGATTCGGGGATCCGTTCAATGGAACGCGGCATCGTTTCAGCGGGGCGAAAAAAAGAAACGGGCGAGAATTATTTCCCGAAACTTGAGCTTGTGCGCCTCACGTTCCCCCGTCGTGTTTATACTCAGGCCCATTGCGATGTTACCGCTGAATCGGTCGAAGCAGTATACGAACAGCGCGGGAAGATCAAGGGAATGAAGATGGTCTATGAGCCAAAGTATCTCCGGTTCTTCCAGGCTCGTTTCGAACGGCTTTGATACATCGAATGACTGAGTCGGATCCTTTTCATCAACGTCATATTAGTTGAAGAAGCCGAACATGATGCCTGCAGTGATCACCGGTCCTTCGGTCTTGAGATTTCCCGGAACGTTAAGGATGTCCTGATTCTCTTCAAGCTTCCACGTCGCTCCGGTCATATACGGATAACTGACGCCCACCCGCAATTGGAACCAGCGGAGCATTGCGTACTCGATGCTGGCATGCGGTTGCAGACAGAAGAAGGATCCGTTCAAATGCCGCGTCACATTGATGGTTGAATCGTTGCCGCCGAACTGCGACCAGAGGGTGTTCCATTGTTTGTACGCTCCATTGTCGGCGGACGTCGTAATGTCGATGCCTCCGCCGCCGATCGTGACGCCCGCCGCAAAATCCACCTGACCGCCGAGCGGAACCACATAATCGATGAGAAACCCGCCATACGAAACATGGTAGTCGACATTTTTTTCAATATTCGTGACGGGGTCGAAACTGGTTGAGGAAACGGTGCCGGTCACTCCGCATCCCCCCATGCGGACATTTTTCAGGAACATGATATACCCGTAGCCTTCGCCTCCGGCGAGATACATCGGCTGGTCTTTCAGCAGGGGCATTCCCGCGGTCTTGAGGGCTGAGTTGATCCCGTCAAAATTGAAGAGCCCCCAAGCAGGAGTGAATCCCCCCGCCCCGCCGACTTTGGTTTTCGCCCTGAATGGCGGATTGGTCTCCGAAGTTGATTCCTGATCTTGTGCAAATGATGAGAAGGTAAGCAGAATGACAAGAGGGGCGGCAGCAAGAAGCGATTTCATGGCATTATCCTTTCCGGAAAGATCCTGAGGGTAAATCTGCATCTTGTACGGAAAGGAAACAATATTGTTTCAGACGTCAGCCGCCGGGGCACGACGGCACAAAAGGACTTAAGGTGCCTTTCCGTTTCGCGGCCATGAAAAAACCTAGTAGCGCGGCATTGTCGGGTCGATGACCTCCGCCCATTCATCGATCCCGCCGACGAGATTTTTCACCTTCCGGAAACCGGCTTGCTTCATGAATTCCACAGCCTGCCGGCTTCTTCCGCCGACCTTGCAATGGACGACGATCTCTTTCGCCGTATCAAGTTCGTTGATGCGCTTCGGCAGATCGCGAAGGGGGATCAAATATCCGTTCAAGTTGCAAATCTGGTATTCCTGCGGTTCACGGACGTCGAGGATAAAAAGGTCGTCCTTCTTGTCGAGCCGCTGCTTCAGTTGGTCGACGGTAATTTCGTATTGCTCTTCGCGCGTGAACGTATCCCAGCCGGCTTGTACGCCGCAGAACGCTTCATAATCGATGAGCGATGTAATGGTGCGGTGCTGTCCGCAGACAGGGCAATCAGGGTTCTTTCTCAGCTTGAGTTCCCGGAATTTTGTTTTCAGCGCATCGAACAGGAGAAGCCGTCCCGCTAACGGTTCCCCTTTTCCGATGATCAATTTCACTGCTTCGTTTGCCTGAATCGTGCCGATGATCCCTGGAAGAATTCCAAGCACCCCCCCTTCCGCGCAGCTCGGTACCAGGCCTGGCGGAGGCGGTTCAGGATAGAGGCAACGGTAACATGGGCCGTCCTTCGTCGCAAACACCGACGCTTGGCCTTCAAAACGAAAGATACTTCCATAAACATTGGGTTTGCCGGTGAGGACGCAAGCATCGTTCACGAGGTAGCGTGTCGGAAAATTATCCGTCCCATCGATGATAATATCGTACTCTGCAAACAGCCCTAACGCATTCTCCGAGTTAAGATGCATTTCGTGAGTTTCAATCTTTACGAACGGGTTGATCCCTTCGAGCCGCTCTTTTGCCGATGCAAGCTTCGGCCGGCCGACATCTTTTGTGGAGTGCAGGATCTGACGCTGCAAATTCGAATAATCGACGACATCGAAATCGACAATTCCAATCCTGCCTACGCCCGCCGCCGCAAGGTAGAGGCCCAGCGGCGAGCCGAGGCCTCCAGCGCCGACAAGTAAGATGCTTGCGGCTTTCAGCTTCTTCTGGCCGTCCATGCCGACCTCCGGCATGATCAGGTGCCGGCCGTAGCGGCGAATCTCTTCTCCGGATAAATCGACGTTCGCCATCTATTCCCTCCCTCCGGCAATGGAAGGAATGATGCTGACCACATCTTTTTCAGCCACCTGCGTTGCCTCTTTTTGCAGATAGCGAATGTCCTCGTCGTTCACGTAGATATTGACGAAATTCCGGAGTCTTCCGTCGTCGGAATAAAGGTGTTTCTGAAGCGCCGAATGCCTGGTACAAAGATTTTTTAATCCTTCGCCGACCGATTTTCCCTCGACGGTGACCGATTCCTGGTTGTTCGTGAACTGCCGCAGGGGCGTCGGGATCAATATTTGGAACGACATCATAACTCCTTTGCTGATAATAGATAAATTAGTCTATAACAACGTGCTCTTCGTTGAATCTGCTTCGGTCGTTTTCCATCACCCAAGAATGAATATCATGGTATTTCTTATTCATCACGGAAATGATGATGTAAGAGAACCACGGGAAGGCGTGGTCGAGATCGTATTTGGAAGCTATGGATGGAGAATCAGGATGAGAATGATAGAACCCAAGGATATCGACCTTCTTTGCGCGTGACACTTTTTCGGCTTCCCGATAGTTGTCCGGCGTAATAAGAAAGCGATGATACCGTTCGGCCTCGTCGAATTGATTCTCGATGACAAACACTTCGTGAACCGCTCGTTGATCCCCGTTCACCTTGCCGAATAGCACTCCGCAACATTCATGAGGAAATGCTTCCTCTCCGTGCCGGCAGATTGCTTCAAAGGCCCCCTTTGAGAGCTTAACCATGCCGCTCCCAGATGCCTTCGCTCAAATACCGGGAACCGTCGTCGCAGAGGATCGTCACGATCACTCCCTCTGAAATATCCTTTGCAATTCTCATGGCCGCAGCGAGATTTGCGCCCGATGAAATTCCAACAAGCAATCCCTCCTCGTGCGAAAGCCTTTTCATCATTGCATGAGCTTCTTCCGTGGAAATCTCCATCGAATCATCCGCAACGGACGGGTCGTAAATTCCCGGGACGATCGCCGAGGGCATGTGCTTGAGCCCCTCGAGCCCGTGGAGCGGGGAGTCCGGCTGCACCGAAATACATTGGACGCTCTTCTTGAATTCCTTCAACTTGCGCGTTGTGCCGACGAACGTTCCGCTTGTTCCTAATCCCGCGACGAAATGCGTGATGCGGCCGTTTGTCTGGCGGATGATTTCCTCTGCCGTTCCGCTGTAATGGGCTTTCCAGTTCGCCGCGTTGTTGTATTGGTCGGAATAGAAATACTTTTCTGGATTTTCTTTGATCTCCCTTCTTACTTCCCTTTGCGCTCCGTCGGTTCCTTCGAGCGGGTTCGTCAGCGTCAGTTCGGCGCCGAAGGCGGAGATCATTTTTTTTCTCTCCTCGGACGCGTTCGAAGGCATGTAAATATGAACGCGGTACCCCAATGCGGCGCCGAACATCGCCAGTGCGATTCCCGTGTTCCCGCTTGTTGCATCGATAATGGTCTTATCGTGAGTGAGGATCCCCGAATTCTCGGCATCCCGGATCATGTTCAACGCAGCCCGATCTTTCACGGATCCGCTGGGGTTGTTCCATTCGGCCTTGGCGTACATTTCCACCCCATCGAGTTCTTTGCCGATACGCTTCATTTTCAAGAGCGGAGTATTCCCGACTAAATCGACGACGGTCCTGTGGAGCGTCGTCGGCCGCTTTGCCGCCTCAATCATTTCTAATTGATTACTGATTCTCATAAATGGCTTTTTGTCGTACTTCTTATAACACAAACCGATCCGTGAAGGTTCAAAAAAGGCTATAGCCCTAATTCGTTGGCGTTTGCTTTCAATGCATCGATGACAAATTGAATATGTTCGTCGAGTGGAATGCCAAGCTCTGCCGCTCCTTGGATAATCTCCTCCCTGTTGACGCTCCGCGCAAACGCTTTATCCTTCAACTTTTTCTTCACCGAGCTTACCTCCAGGCCTTCTATCTTCTTGTTCGGCCTCACGAGCGTGCAGGCGACAATAAACCCGCATAATTCGTCACAGGCGAACAATGATTTTGCCATCTGTGACTCGCGCCGAACCCCCGAATACGAGGCGTGCCCCAGGACCGCCGTCCGAACCTCTTCGGAATATCCCCTGGCTTTGAGGATCTCCGAACCTTTCATCGGATGGTCGGGAGCCTGAGGATACATCTCATAGTCAAAATCGTGGATCAATCCCGTGATTCCCCAAATCTCCTCGTCAGCAGAAAATTTTCTTGCGTACGCACGCATCGCCGTCTCAACCGACAGCGCGTGCTTTCGAAGGCTTTCGCTTTTCGTATACTCTTGCAAAAGCGCAAAAGTGCTCATTCGGTCCATTGAACCGGCCTTTCTTCTTTCATTTTCGGGGGGATGTTGCTACATTTACCTAGTTCATTAAAGGAATTTTTTATGACATTTTCAATTTTGGCAGCTCTTTTTCTCGTGATGCTCATGGCTGTTATTTTCTACGGCTACGGATTTATCATGAGGTCGAACAAACTCGACGGCAACGCCGGCACGGAACGGTGCACGATCTGCAGGGGGAAGTTTGACAAAGGGCAGCTTATCGAACGGGAGGTCGGAGATTCGAGACTAATCTATTTCTGCAAAACCTGCATTATTCACCTCTACGACGATGTCACCAAAGCCTGAATTTGCGGTGATCTAAGCCGCTGACGAAGGGCACAGATCACTGAGGATACAAAGCGTGCACTTCGGTTTTCTTGCCTCGCAGATCTTCCTTCCATGATGGATCAGCGCATTGCTGAAATGAACCCAGTCTTTCTTTTCCAGAAGCCCGCACAAGTCCAGTTCAACTTTCTCTGGGTTTGAAGATTCGCTCAGGTCAAGGCGATTGGCGAGACGGGCGACATGCGTGTCGACGATAATGCCGGAAGTAATGCCGAAGGCGCCGCTGAGGACGCAGTTTGCGGTCTTCCGGCCGACGCCCGGGAGCTGAATAAGCTCCTCCATCGATGACGGTACTTTTCCGCCATGCTTTTCGCGGATCGCTTTACAGCAGCTGATAATATTCTTTGCCTTGTTGTGAAAGAAGCCGGTCGAATGGATCGCCTCTTCGAGTTCTGCAGGAACTGCCTCAGCAAACGCAGCGACGGTCTTGTATTTCGCGAAGAGGGATGGAGTAACCAAATTCACCCGCGCGTCGGTGCATTGGGCCGAGAGAATGACGGAGATCAAAAGCTGTAGCGGGTTATCAAAACGGAGGGCCATCGGAACGGAAGGATACTCTTTTCGCAGGCGCGATTCAATTGAATGCGCGCGCTTTGATCTCTGCCCAGGTAAGTCCGCCTGCCCCTTTCCTTTCATGCTACGGAATGATCTCCTTCACGACAAGGGCAGCATCCGACGTCAACGCCGTTCTGACAATCTCGTTCTCAACGGCGCCGAGCCATTTAATGATCTCGAAGAGAAGTTTCTGATCGGGGATCATTCTGATGCGAAGCGTGAAATTATTTTCTTCCCGGAAAGGAAATTTACTCTGCCACAGCGACAGCTGGTGGAGATTAAATTCTTTAGAGAGCCGTTCAAAAATTTTTTCCGACTCCGCAACAAATTCTCCCCCTTTCATCCGCACGGTCTGGGGGAAGAGTGAAGCTTCCCAGGCAATCCCTCTCTGTTCTGCGGTCCCCACTGTTGAAAGGACATTGTAAACCCCCGTCCACATATTCTCTGCGAACTGCCAGATGCCGCCGGTGGCCATCGTCTTGCGGAAGATAAATTCCAGGACATCGAGATTAATTCCCGTTGCGAGGAGATAAACGGTTTCAAAGATATTTGAGGGAAGCTTCCCCTTCGTAAAGCCCAATTGTTTTAAGTTCAGCTTCCCGGCGGAAAGCATTTTCCGGATGAGGACGGAGACCTTCGTTTGCGACGTGACAATTCTTGCGTCCGGCAGAAGATACGAGACCCAGGCGGATTCGATCCCGATATTCGGCGAAGGAAGGACCTGTTCGGAATATTTCTCAAGAGCTTCCCTGATAATTCTCTGTACGTCTTCGTTGTCGGACTTTATCGGAGTCGACAGATACTGATTCAAGCTTCCCTTTGCAACCTGTGACGCCCTGTTTCTGGCCTCAAAAAGAGAGGCTTGAAAAGCGTCGCGCAGGGCGGCGGATTCGGCGAGAGTATTCTGAAGAGCATTTCTCAATTCCTCATGATACTTCACCTTCCCTAAAGTTTCGCCGAGCCCCTTTTGAGAATCGGCGGCTTCCGCGTTCGGACCTGCCTGATGAAGAACGGTATATGCGATCGTCCCCGAAGGAATGCCGAGTTCGCTAACGATGCTCATTTTTTTCTAGCCCCGGTTATGAATAGGTAACGATTGAGAGCCTTTCACCATCTTCGCCTACCACACTTTCACGTCGCCAAAAACCTGATTCGACAGGATCCGAAGCTTCTTGGGGGCCGCCGAATAGTTCGGGGAGGAGAAGAAAATTTCCTGCCCGAATCCTGTTTTCATGTTTCCTAAGACCCTCACGTCCCCGAACACCGAATGCGACGTCACTGCGATCTCAATATCTTTCGGAACCAAGACGTGGAGGTCACCGAATACGCCGTCCAATTTAAGTACCTGCTCCCCTTCCGCGAGCGCGATTTCCGAGAGGTCAATGTTCATGTCGCCAAAAACATTCGAGATCGAACCGCCGCGGAAATCCCTCGAACTGATCTTCATGTCCACGTCGCCGAAGACGTTTGAGTTGTGGATGGCAGAGGCGCTGGATTCCTGCGTCGTTCCCATCGTCACCGGTTCCGTCGTCGCGGAGGGCTGCGATGGACCCCGTCCGTACCTGAAGAATATACGAATTCCAATGAGAATAAGAATCACCGGCCAGTAGGTCGAAATGATAGCGCCAAAATCGGCGATTCCGAGATTGTCGAGCAGAAAAAGGACCCCCAGTGTGATCAGAATTAATGCGCCAAGATATGGCCGGCGATGCGCACTCATGTGTTTCTCCTTTTCAAATTATCGTTGAGATGAACCGAAATATTTTTGGACCTGGTGCAAGTTCATCGTATTGAGGACGTCATTCTTCTCCAGCCATCCTTTGCGCGCAATGCCGACGCCGTACCGCACGTCTCGCAAACCGTCGACGACGTGGGCATCCGGGTTGATGGATATTTTGACCCCCTTTTCCTTTGCATACTTGCACATCCGCCAGTCGAGATCCAGCCGTGAGGGGTGCGCGTTGATTTCGATGCACTTTCCGTAGTCAGCCGCGGCATCGATGATCGCCGTCTGGTTCAGCGGATAACCTTCGCGCTGCAGCAGCAATCGCCCCGTCGGGTGGCCAAGGATCGTCACATATTTGTTCTTGATCGCTTTCATAATTCGCTTTGTCATCTCGGCTTCGGTCATTTTGAAACTGCTGTGGACCGATGCAACGACGTAGTCGAACAATGAAAGGACTTTGTCGCTGAAATCAAGCTCGCCCGTGGCAAGGATATCGACCTCTGTACCACTAAAGATACGGAAGTCCGGCCATTTTTGATTCAACGTATTGATCTCTTTTTGCTGCTTTTTCACCCGGTCCTCGGTCAGGCCGTTTGCATAGACCGCAACCTTGCTGTGGTCTGCGATGCCAAGGTACTCCCATCCCAGGTTTTGCGCCCCCTCCGCCATCTCCTGAAGAGTGTTGACCCCGTCGCTGTAATTTGTATGGCAATGGAATGTGCCGCGGATATCTTTTTCTGAGAGGAGATGAGGCAATTTGTTCTTTTCCGCAGCTTCAATCTCGCCGAAATCTTCGCGCAGTTCGGGGGGGGTGTACTCAAGCCCGAGCGCTTTGTAGATCCCCTGTTCATCCCTGCACGGAACCGTTTTCTTCGCCTTCCCCCGTTTTTCGTCCGAGCCGAGCTTTGAAAAGCCGTACTCATTCAGGCTGAGGTTAAATTTTTTTGCGATCGTCCTGAGCCGGACGTTGTGGTCTTTGCTGCCGGTAAAATAATTGAGCGCAAATGGAAACTCCGAATCATCGACCACGCGAAGGTCGCAATTGATACCGGATTTGAGAACGACGCTCGATTTTGTTTCCCCCTGGCCGGTTATTCGTTCGACCTCAGAATGCGACGTGAATGCCTTCATGATGGCAGGAACAGCCGATGACTTCGCACTGGCGACGATATCGATATCGCCGATGGTCTCCTTTTTCCGCCGCAAGCTGCCGGCGATTTCGGCGCGGATAATTCCTTTTTGCTTCACGACCACGTTGTAGATGTTCTGAGCGTCCTTTTCAGCTTGTGAATAGAGGAATTTCGAACTGTGTTTCCGCAGCGCTTCTATCCCCGCCAGGATGTTCTCTTCAGTTTTCTTACCAAAGCCCTCGACCTTTTCAAGCTTCCCCGCCTTGCATGCGGCTTCAAGCTCTTCGACCGATTTGATCTTCAGCTTCTCGTACAAGATCTTCACTTTCTTGGGGCCTACGCCTGAAATGCGCAGCATCGACATCAGTCCTTCGGGGAGCGAGGATTTCAGCTCCTCATAATACTCAGACTTCCCTGTCGTGACAAGTTCGGAGATCTTCTCAGCGATCGCTTCGCCGACGCCCTTGATGTTTCTCAGCTCGCCCGCCCGGACGAGCGTTTCGAGGTCTGCCGTGGCGCCTTCGATCGCCCGCGCGGCATTATGGTATGCGCGGCACTTGAACGGGTTCTCCCCCCGTAATTCGAGGAGAGTCCCGATTTGATCGAGTATATCCGAAACCTTTGCTTTATCCATGCTCACCTCTAGAAATTCGGGGCGTGTTCGGTTCCTTTGTAGAAATCGGCCACGGTCTGAGCCGCGGTTTTCGGGTCGTCGGTCATCGAAAAAAGCTGCAGGTCAATTTCCGAGATGTTGCCTTCTGTGAGCATTCTGTTCTTCACCCAATCGAACAATCCGCTCCAATATTCCTTTCCCATAAGGATGATCGGAAACTTGTTGACCTTCCGGGTTTGCACCAAAGTGACAGATTCAAATAATTCATCGAGGGTGCCGAATCCGCCCGGCATCACCACGAACGCCTGTGCATACTTGACGAACATGACTTTGCGGACATAGAAATGTCTGAACGTGATCAATTTATCCTTGTCGATGTACGGATTGGCGCTCTGTTCAAAAGGGAGATCGATATTGATCCCGACCGAAACGCCCCCGGCTTCTTTCGCTCCCTTATTTGCCGCCTCCATAATTCCGGGTCCGCCGCCGGAAATGATCCCGTATCCGTTCTTGACAAATTCCTTCGCTACTTCCACCGTCATGTCGTAATAGCGCGTCCCGGGTTTCGTGCGGGCTGACCCGAACACTGTGATGCAGGGCCCGAGGCGGGAGAATGTTTGGAATCCTTCGACAAATTCCGACATCACGCGGAACACCCTCCAGATGTCGTCCTGTGTCTTTAGGAGTTGATCGAGCTTTTTGTCCTGAGCAATGTCGTGTTCAGTTCTGGATGCCATGAGATTTTTCCTTTTTCGAAGTTCTGACCGCGCTAGTAACGGCGCCTGATGAAATTTTCAAGAATGATCTTCCCGTGTTGCGTTGCGATCGATTCCGGGTGGAATTGAACGCCGAACGTCGGTGAACTGACATGCCTCACTCCCATGATCACCTGGTCGTCCGTCCACGCGGAGATCTCCAATTCTTTAGGCCTTGTTTCTTTTTTTATGACGAGAGAATGATAGCGGGCGGCTGAGAATTGATCCGGGACTTTTCGGAAGATCCCTTGTCCGTTATGATTTATTTTTGAGACCTTCCCATGGACGACCGTCGGTGCTTTAACAATGTCTCCGCCGAAGGCTGCTCCGATCGCCTGATGTCCCAGGCAGACGCCGAGGATCGGAATCGATGCGTGAAATTTCTTTATGAGTTCGACCGAAATCCCGGCCTCGTGCGGCGTACAGGGACCGGGAGAAATGACGATTCCTTCGGGCTTCATCTTTTCGATGTCCGAAAGCGAGAGAGCGTCGTTACGGACAACACGCAGCTCGACGCCGAGTTCGCCGAGGTATTGAACCAGGTTGAACGTGAACGAATCGTAGTTGTCAATGATGAGGATCATCGGCCTCTAATCCGCCTTTCGCAATTTCTTCACCGCGCTGACCGTGGCTGCAACTTTGTCCATCGATTCCTGGAACTCCTTTTCGGGGACGGAATCGTGAACAATTCCTCCGCCGGCCTGGAAATATGCTGCCCCGTTGTTGACGACGATCGTTCTGATGGCAATGCACGAATCGAGGTTGCCGGAGAAATCGAGGTAGCCGACAGCGCCGCCGTACACCCCGCGTCTGCTTGGTTCAAGCTCGGCAATGATCTCCATGGCACGGATCTTCGGAGCGCCGCTGAGGGTCCCTGCAGGAAAGCAGGAATACAGCGCATCGACGGCCGACATTCCTTTTTTCAACTTTCCCCGGACGTTGGAAACGATGTGCATGACATGCGAATATTTTTCGATCGCCATAAATTGAGTGACGTCGACGCTTCCGTATTCGGATATCCGTCCGATGTCGTTCCGCCCAAGGTCGACGAGCATGAGGTGCTCAGCGCACTCCTTCTCATCCGCCAGCAATTCTTTTTCCAGGCGGGCATCTTCTTCCGCGGTCGCACCGCGCCTGCGTGTCCCGGCGATCGGACGTGTTTCAACGATCCCGTTGTCCAGCCGCACAAGCAATTCGGGGGACGACCCGATGATGGACATGCCGTTAATGTTGAGGAAATAAAGGTACGGCGATGGGTTGACCGTCCTCAGCATGCGGTAAATGTCGAACGGGTCGCCGGCGTATTCCATTTTCATCTGCTGGGAGAGAACGACCTGGAAAATATCTCCTTCGACGATATATTGTTTTGCTTTTTCAACGTTCGCAAGGAAATGATCCCGGGTCATCAAATGTTCCAACTGCCCGATCGATCCGGAAGAGTGAACGGCATACGAGACGCTTTTTTGCAGAATGGTTTTCAGCCGATGAATTTCTAGAACGGCTTTGTCATATTCTTCGCGCAGCTGAGCCTCACCGGCTCCTGCCGGGACGTAGGCATTGGCAACGGCCGAAACGTTTCGCTTTACGGCGTCAAACACCAGCAGCGTATCGAAGAACATCAACGTCGCATCATTAACTCCAAGGAGGTCTATTTTTGCGGACGGGACGTTTTCCAATAACTGAATGGTTTCGTATCCAAAGTATCCGACCGCGCCTCCGGTGAAGCGGGGCAATCCCTGGACGGGGACGGTCTTGCAGTGGGCGAAGATCTTTTTCAGCGCCTCAAGCGGATGCATCGAAGGATCGACAAGCTTGGGCAAAACATGGACATCAGGATGCCGCGGCTTGATGGTGAACGACCTCCCACGAATCTCGAAGACCATGAACGGGTTGTATCCGAGAAACGTGTAGCGGCCGATCTTCTCTCCCCCTTCAACGCTTTCGAGCAAGAATGAGTATGGGCTTTCGTCTTTGAGTTTGAGATAGACGGACACCGGCGTTTCGGTATCCGCCATCAACTCCTCGTAGATGGGGATGATGTTTCCGCTGCCCGCAAGCTTTTTAAACTCTTCGAAACTCGTCATGCTCATTCAAACAATGATTGAAGGCCACTGAATGCGGCAATGTTCCCCTTCGTACTTCTGGGCCAGTTTTCGGAAGTCGTCGGGAACCGGCATCGGGCGGTTCGTTTTATCGTTGAGCCAAACATGGACAGCGACATTTTCGGCGATCGTTGTGCCGTCGGATTCCCGCTCCAGCAATCCTTCAAAAATAAAGCTGGTATTCTTGATGGACGAGATTCGGGAATAGACGTTGAGCGTGTCGCCGTATCGTGCCGCAACACGGTAATCGATCTCGTTGCGGGCGAGAACTACTTTGGATTGATTGTTAATGGTGTTGATGTCCACTTTCGCGCCGATGGTGTTCAGGTACTCGATCCTTCCGACCTCGAAGTAATGAAGATAGACCGCATTATGAACGATTCCCTGCCAGTCGATCTCATAATTTCTCACCCGGACGGTTGTCCGGTGGCGAAAGAGTTTCTTGTCCATGCTATTTCAGTGTAGAGAGAAGAATATCACCGGCCTGCTTTACTTGGTCCATCGAGACGTCCAGATGCATCACTGCGCGGATGCTGTTGTAGGAACCGAGGGTCACCAAAAGTCCCTGCGTTTTCAACAGCGCAATAATTTCATCCGGTTTTTTCCCGGTTCCTTCGGTGTTGACAATGATGATGTTGGTCTGCACGGCGTCCAAGTCGAGCGAGAGCTTTGGGATCGATGAGATCTTCTCGGCCAGGAATTTTGCTTTCTCGTGATCTTCTTTTAGACGTTCAACGTTATGGTCGAGAGCATATACCGCTCCCGCGGCGATGATGCCTGCCTGACGCATTCCTCCGCCGAAGACTTTTCGCCACTTATGAACGCGTTCGATGGTCGCGGCGGACGCGGCGACTGCCGAGCCGATCGGCGCGCCGAGTCCTTTGGAAAAACAGACCGAAACGGAATCAAAGTGCTTCGCATATTCTCTCGGGTGAATGCCGGTGGCAACCCACGCGTTCCAAAGCCGCGCGCCGTCCAAGTGCATCAGCATCTCATGCGAGCGGGCAAAGGACGATATGCGCTCTATCTCATCGATCGGATAGATTGTTCCGCCAGCACGGTTGTGCGTGTTCTCGAGACATACCATTCTCGAACGGGGCATGTAGTAGACTTTCGGACGTATCGCCGACTCAAGCTGTCCCGCGCATATGACGCCCTTTGTTCCCGGAATTGTCTTAACCTGCACCGAAGAAATCAACGATGGGGCCGCCGTCTCGTAGTTGAAGATGTGCGCATCCTGCTCGCAAATGATTTCGTCGCCCGGTTCTGTTTGCGCTTTGATCGCGAGCTGGTTGCTCATGACGCCGCTCGGCACGTAGAGCGCTTTCTCTTTCCCGAGAAGGGCTGCAACTTTTTCCTGCAATTGAACGACGGTCGGGTCTTCGCCGAACACATCGTCGCCGACCTCCGCGTTCGCCATCGCCTGCCGCATTGCCGCGGAGGGCTTCGTTACTGTGTCGCTCCGAAGATCAATGTAGTTCATTGTGTTTTCAGATCAGTGTTTTTTTGGGCCGGAAGAAAATAAATTGAATTACACTCCCCGCGATAAAAAGTCCCGAAACGATGCCGGCGATCCGGGGAAGCCAATCGCCGTGTTTTGCGTAAAACGTCAATTCTGACCTTGGAATTATCGATCCTGTAATCGACGCCCTTGTGTACATTTGGGTTGCCTGATACAATCTGCCAAGCGGATCGATAAAGCAAGATATCCCGCCGTTGGCGCACCGGACGACCCACCTCCTGTTTTCGACGGCCCTCAGCACCGCATACTGGCAATGCTGCCGCGCGCCGGATGTATTCCCCCACCAGCTGTCGTTGGTGATGAACACCAAAAACTGGGCCCCTTTTTTTACAAAGGCGCTGACAAACTCCGGGAAGATAGACTCATAACAGACCATTGCCAGAAACTTCGCATGGCGAACTGAATCATCAAACACTGTACTGTCTCTTCCAATTCCCCAATTGCTGATGCCGACTCCCCAGCGCAGCGGTTCGATGAGAAAAGAGATCGATCCGGCATACGGGATCCGTTCGGCGAACGGGACGAGACGCATCTTTTCGTACGATTGGATCCGGTCGTATTTTGGCTCGAAATAGAGAATGGAATTATAGGAATCATAATGGATGTGCGTGCCCCGGATAACGCTGCTCGCTGCCGGAGCAATGCCATTCTCATAATACTTGTACCCGATGTATCCGCTTGTCAAAGAAATATCGAGCGAATCAAGAACGTGCCTCACTTTTTCCCGCTCTCCGGTCATCGCGGGAAGGTCGAACAAAATTGCCGTTTCCGGCCATACCGACATTTGAACACCGGCCTTTTTTTGTTCGCCGGTCATCCTTAAAAATTCACCGATCTGTTGCTCTCTGCCGGCAATCGTTTTAGAATCGTCCCATTTTGCCCACGGGTCGACGTTGGGCTGAACAATTCCGACTGTCAGCGGCGGCAGCCCGGATGACGAGAATCTATTTTCATCGATCGTCATGCTGTAAAAATTGGGGAGCAGATAGACGACCGCAATTGCCCCCGTCACCGCGAGGTTTGTTTTCAGGGATAGTTCTTC
Organism: Bacteroidota bacterium; assembly: GCA_035506275.1. Lineage (NCBI taxonomy): Bacteria > Pseudomonadati > Bacteroidota > Bacteroidota bacterium. Next base: position 112,809 of record DATJPT010000010.1, on the reverse strand, counting down.
CTTCTTCCTCATGGCGCCGGTCAGAAGGAAGAAGAAAAGGACGTTCAGGATGACAAGCCAGAACGAAATGCCATAAACGCCGGTGAGTTCTGCAAATTGAATCTTTGCGAGCTGGTACGTTTGGGTGTTGCCAAGGGTCAGCCAGGGGAACGCGAATTCACCGAGGGCGTACAGCCATTCGAACGAAATCCAGATGAACGGCAGCGCGACAAGGCCGGCGTTCAACCCAAAGCTTCTGCGCACGACAAGATATGAAAGAACGATGACGCTGAAAAAAAGGGGCTCCCACAGCAGCAGCAATCCTCCGGCCAGCATCAAAAACGGATCCTTCGCATGAGTAAATCCTCCTACCCAATAGAGCGCAATGCAGGATGCGACGAAGAAAGTCAGGTACGAGTAGAGGAATCGACTGCGATGAGAACGGAGCCGCTCGGTTAAAAGAAGCAGCGGCACCAGCGCGATGCACGCCAGCGGCCCCAGGGGGATTGGTGGGAACGAACACCCGAAAAGAATGCCTGTCGAAATGGCAAGGACGATATTGGTTCGTGTCGCATTGTTCGTTTCGGTGAAATTGTCCACGAAGAAATTGGATCGAAGAATGACTGAAATAATGTAGAAAGAAGAATCGAATTTTGCAAATTGACTTTAGGCCGGCGATGCTGGATCCCTGCGGATAATTTTCCTTTCGATATAATCCCACCCTGTGATCAGGCAGACAGCGCACGCCCATCCGATGAGCGCTCCTCCGGCGATGTCCGACGGGTAATGGACGCCGATATACGGTCTGGACAGAGCCACGAGAGATGCGAGAGAAAACCAACCCCAGGCGTACCTGCGGTAATAATGCGACAGGATCGTGGCTCCGGCAAAATTGTTGACCGCATGCGAGGAGGGAAAAGAATATCCGCTCCCGCAGTCAACCAGGAGGCGGACACCTTGCAGCGCGTGGCACGGGCGGATCCTTGTGAAGAGATGTTTCAAGACCGTGCTGCTGAATTGGTCGCTGACGATGATGGATGCCACAAGGAGGATGCCGGCCGTCCGTCCCGTCTTCCCTCCGCGGATCATCAACCAAAGCCAGAGTACGCCAACGATGACGATCGTTGCTTTCTGTTTATTAAGGTCGGTCAGGAAGGGCATCAGCCAGTCCAGGACAGGATTGCTGATGGTTCGATTGATGAAAAAAAATACGGCGGTATCAATCGAGTAAAGGAAATCGGCCATGGACGCTGCGGAATGACAGGGGTTTTATGAAACGGAATTGATCAGGGCGACGGCGTACGCAACGGCCCCTTCTCCAGCGCCGATGAACCCTAAGCCTTCATTCGTCGTCGCTTTTATGGAAATTTTGGATGCATCAAGATGAAGAGCAGCGGCTATATTGCTTTTCATTTGGTCGACGTACGGCGCAATCTTCGGACGCTGCAAGACAACGGTCGTATCAACATTGATAATTTCATAATGATGATCGGAGATCAGTTTTGCCACGCGTTCGAGCAGGACGAGGCTCGAAATGCCTTTGAACTGTTGGTCCGAATCGGGGAAATGCTTGCCGATATCCCCAAGGGAAGCCGCCCCAAGCAGGGCATCGGCAATTGCGTGGAGCAAAATGTCGGCGTCGGAATGCCCCAGCAACCCCTTTTCCGAAGGAATATCTTCGCCCCCGAGAATCAATTTTCTTCCGGGGATTAGCTTGTGTACATCGTATCCGAACCCTATTCTGTTCATTGCTTCCGGCCTTCCCCTACTTGATTGAGAATCCAAGAAAAAGATTGTTGGGCGCGCTCCATTCAACCCGGACATCCTTCACCTGAGCAGAACGGGGGCCAATTTTCAGATGCGTAATGAGCTCTTCGATGAGCGAACGGTCTCCTTCCACTTCTACTGTGACCGTGTCGTCGTAATTATTTTTCACGTAGCCCTTCAATCCGAGTGCAACAGAATGCCGGTTGACGAACCAGCGGTATCCAACTCCTTGCACAAGTCCGACGACGGTAATCGATGCGTGAATGTCCTTGTTCACGGGAGGCGACCCATCATTCTTCTTCCGGCAACGGGAATTTCCAGTGAAATCTTTTGATGAAATTATCGGATAATTCCGAAACAAGAATTCCAACGACGATCAGCAGCGCGCCAAACACTCCCAACATACCCAAAATTTCGCCTAAAATAAAGTAGGCTAACACCGCAGAGATGACCGGCTCCAACGTAAATAAGATCCCGGCGCGGGTTGGGGTCGTGTCCTTTTGGAACCGGGTCTGAACGTATGTCGTTACGACGGTAGAAAGAAATGCGGTGTAGAAAAGCAGCCGCGCTAGATTCCAGGTCAAATGAAGTTGCGGCACCTCGAAGGGGACGAGCATCCATCCAAGAACCGCCGTGATCGCGATCTGAAGAAATGCTAGCGGAAGAAGTTCTTCTTCCTTCGAAAAGATATCGAGGTAGACGATATAGAATCCGAATAAGAACGCGCCGATCAGCGTTAACAGGTCGCCGAGGTTGAACCCGGACCCGCTCGGCGAAGTGAGAAAATACAATCCACCGCTGACGATAACGACCCCCACGATATTTCCGAGCTTTGGAACACGGCGTTCTATGAGCATCTGCGCCATTGGTGTGAAAACGACCATCATGCCGGTAATAAAGGCCGACTTCGACGCCGTCGTGATCTGAAGTCCATACGTCTGAAGCACAAGGCCCACGCCCAGGAGAATGCTCAGGACAATCCCCCTTCGCAGCGTCGATCGGCGTATTGACCGCAACCTTGAGGGGAAAAATGCGGCAAAGATCATCGAGCCGAGGGTAAACCGGATCGCGACGAAGAGAAAGGGGGACACATCGGCGAAGCCCAGCTTCATAATCACGAACGTCCCTCCCCAGATGAACGTTGTCCCAAGGAGTGCGAGCTCAGCTTTTTTCCGGGGGGTCATTTCGAGAGGTCTTCCCCGCCGTATTCATCGAAGAACTTAGCCCATTTCGACTGCGTGCGGACCTTTCGCATCATGCTCTTCCCTTTGAGCGGCCACCAGAGATAGTCGTGGTAAAAGTACGACCCGAAAACGAATCCGTACACGAGCGGCGTATGAAAGAAGAGTTTTTGGAACGATTTGAGCGGTCCGAACCAGAAGAAATCGCCGGCCATGCTGGCGAGATTATCGCCGACGGTGAAGCCAAAATTAACGCTGGAGATGTCTTCCCCGACGATTTCGATGTCTCGCGGGTCCGCACAGCCGAGTTTATCCTCATGCGCCAGGCGGAGATATTTGATGCTCAACGGGTCGAACCCCATCATCTTTGCCGCTACGGCATCGATCGCAACCTGGTCGGCGCTTGCTATAATATAGTCCTTTTCCACCGGGATCATCGTCCGCGGCCCGGGACCGTTGCCGCAGATCGTCCCGTCCATCACCGCGAAAAGCCCGGAATGAATTTCCTTCTGGATGGCGAGAAGATCGACGAGGGTTTCGTGAATCCAGGTATGCGTGTAATGACGTCGAGTGTTCAGCAGTCCGCCGAACGCATTCTTCATCGCGCCCGTTGTCGTCGTATAAATATGGGTCTTTACCGTCGGGAGATGGACGATGTTCTTTCCGAGAAAATATTCAGGAATGCGGATGCCATGCGGATAAATTCTGTTCAAGGCGCGCATCCGCGCCTTCGGCGCATAATTGATCCATTGTATTTCATTAGGATTGAAATTATACCGCTCTTCGATCCCGTATTTTTCGTAGATCGGGCTGAGCTTGTTCAGCTTCTCTCCGCGGTAGGGATCGGTAACGACGGTGTTGTTATGTACCGAAACCAAATCAGAATACCCGCATGTCTTAAGGGCTTTGACCGTTCCTTCGAGCTGCCACGGAGTTGTATTCGCGCTCAGGTAAGGGAAATGCCAGCTGATGTTATCTTTTAGGATCGTCGGGGACGACTTTGAAAGGGCCTGTTCCGCTCCCGCAAGCTTCAGGAGTTTCTCATAGTCCGAAATGACTGTAGCAGGATTGGTCTTGATGACGGCGACGCGCGAACGAGTCATGGTTTGAACCTAAAGTAAAACAGACAATTTCTCCGCAATATAAAACATTTTAAGAATATCGGCTACTATGCCGGGAAGATATATCTTGATCGGGGCCTATCTGAAAAAGAATAAGAAAACAAGGTTCGGAAGTTATGAAAAGCATCAGTGGTAAATAATGGCGACGCAAGAAAGGAACCATAAACAAAGATTGATAAACATCGGCCTGTCCTTTAGAATGATCGCGACCGAATTTTCCCCCATGTTCATTCTCATCACGAGAAAGAGATAGCGGAAAATTCCAAAAAGAACAAAGATGGTGGTGAAGATCAGATTGTCCGACCCAAAGGCGTTCACGGTCCGTTCCGCCACTGTATATAAGGCATAGGAAATCGCCATTCCGGATGAAGTGACCACCATGGCGCTGTCGAGAAAGTTCACGTCATAGTGCTGAAGCACTGTTCGTCCGGATGCCCCCTCGTGCTGCTGGAATAACATGATCTCCCCCCGTCTTTTGGCCAGAGCCAAAAAGAGCGACAGAAACATTGTGCAAAGAATGATCCAGTGGGAAATCATGACATTGATAACTTCAGCGCCGCCAAGAACGCGGAGCATGAATCCGGAAGCGATGATGAACACATCGAGGATAACGATTTTCTTCAGTCCGACCGAATACAGGATCTGTAACACGAGGTATGACAGCAGGACAAGCTGAAAGCCGACGGGGAGCGAAAGAGCCAAGGGGGAAGCGGCGAGGACCAGAATTGCGCCCATCGCGAGGGCTGCCAGGGTTGAGACCTTCCCGGATGCGATCGGCCGGTTCTTCTTGACCGGATGGGCGGCGTCAGCTTCCCTGTCAAGGATATCATTCACAATGTAAACAACGCTGGAGATGAGGCTGAAGGAGATAAACCCTTTCAGCGCAACGCCAAATAACTGGGAATCGAAGAGATGCTTTGAAAAGACGAGCGGGGCAAAAACGAAAGTGTTCTTGATCCATTGAGACGGACGCAGAAGGCGGAAATATTGTCTCATTTTCAATGTCTGTCGTTAGTGTATGGGATTCCAATACTAAAAGACAGCAGGCTCCTCATAGACTCCGAAATGTTCGGCAAGTGCGTTGCACATTTCACCGAGCGTCACGTACGCTCTCGTCGCCTTCAAGAGCAGCGGCATAAGATTCGATCCATCTGCAGCGCCCCGCTGTAGTTCGCCCAGAGCTCCTTCGACATTTGCTGAATTTCTTTCATGCCGTAATTCAGCAAGTCGTTTTCTTTGCTTGGCTTCCACTTCCGGGGTAATGTAAAGAATAGGGATTTCCAACTGCTCTTCCTCCTCAATATACTCATTAACACCGACGATAATCTTCTCTTTTTTATCCACGTCGCTCTGATAACGATACGCAGCTTCGGCAATCTCCCGTTGAAAGAACCCTTCTTCTATCGCAGGAATCACTCCTCCCAGCATATCGATCTTTTCGAAATACTGTTCTGCCTCTTCTTCCATCTGCGTTGTCAGCGACTCCACAAAATAGCTTCCGGCAAGGGGGTCGATCGTGTTCACGACGCCGATTTCGTGTGCTATAATCTGCTGCGTTCTAAGGGCTATTTTTACGGCTTTGTCGGAAGGAAGAGCGAGCGTTTCGTCCATCGAATTGGTGTGGAGCGACTGCGTTCCACCCAAAACGCCCGCAAGCGCTTCGAGGGCCGTCCGGATAATATTGTTCTCTGGCTGTTGAGCGGTGAGAGAGCAGCCGGCTGTCTGGGTGTGAAACCGGAGCATCCATGACTTTGGATTTTTTGCGCCGTACTTATACCGCATCCGCTTTGACCAGATCCGGCGCGCTGCTCTGAACTTTGCGATCTCCTCAAAAAAATCGAGATGGGAGTTGAAGAAAAAAGAGAGGCGCGGTGCGAACTCGTCGATATCCAACCCTGCCGCCATCCCGGCTTCAACGTACGCAAAGCCATCGGCGAGAGTGAACCCGAGTTCCTGGACCGCAGTTGAACCGGCTTCCCTTATGTGATAGCCGCTAATAGAGATAGGATTAAACTGAGGAAGTTCTTTTGCGCAATAAGTGAACATGTCCGTAATGAGCCGCATTGAAGGCGACGGCGGATAGATCCATTCCTTCTGGGCGATATATTCTTTGAGGATGTCGGCTTGGATCGTCCCCCGCAACGATTTGGAGGCGACTCCCTGTTTTTCCCCGACCGCGATGTAGAAAGCGAGCATCATTGCTGCGGGAGCATTGATGGTCATAGACGTGGAAACCTTGTCCAGCGGAATTCCTTTGAACAGGATCTCCATATCCGCAAGGGAGCTTATTGACACACCGCAAATGCCGACCTCGCCTTCCGAGAGCGGGTCATCCGCATCCCTCCCCATCAGTGTCGGCAAATCGAACGCCGTTGATAAGCCCGTTTGGCCATGTTCGAGAAGGTACTTGAACCTTCCGTTCGTGTCCTCGGGCGTCCCGAATCCGGCAAATTGGCGCATGGTCCATAACTTGCCGCGGTACATATTGTGATGAACACCCCGCGTGTACGGGAATTCGCCGGGGAAGCCTATATCGGAAAGATAGTTGATATGTTGTATATCGTCGGGGGTGTAAAGCGTTTCAATCGGTTCGCCGCTCACGGTAGTGAACTTTATATTTTGCCGCTTTCCCGCCCTTGACGCATGTTCATTCCAAACCGCTTTCGCCTTCTTAACGGCATCCAAGCCCTCAATCCCAGCCATGTTCACTATCCTCCAGAAGAAATCAAGATAGATTGATGTTTCTTAATAACAAGGTAATTAAATACAATTTAATGTATTAACCTATTTCATGGAATCGATTTCAAGATGTCCGCATGAACCTTCTGTCCAACTCGCCGAGTGAAATTTTGACTACGACAGGGCGTCCATGAGGGCACACGTACGGCATCGATGTCGCGAAAAGCTGGTCGATTAATACTCGCATCTCCACTTCCGTAAGCTTGTCGCCGGCCTTAATGGCCGCCTTGCAGGAAAAGGATTTTGCCACATTGTCGCGGGCATCAAGCTTCACCCGATGCTGATTGTTCTTGAATTCATCCAATATATCCTGGAGGATGCTCCCTTCGCTCCCTGCCTTGACGTCCGTCGGCACACCCTCAAGGACAATAGTGTTTTTTCCGAAGAGTTTTAACTCAAAACCGATCGCTTGCAGATGAGGAATCAACTCTTTTGCAAGGGCGAAATCGCCCGAGGAGAGTTGCGCGGTGTGAGGAAAAAGCAGCTGCTGGGAGACCGGGACGGCATTCTTGAAACTCGCCAAGGCCCGTTCATACAAAACCCGCTCGTGAGCTACATGCTGATCGACGATCATCAGCCCTGTTCTGATCTGCGAAAGAATGTATTTATTATGAAGCTGCCAGATCGCTTTTCCTTCCTGAGCCTCGTTTTCCCTGGTGCCATGGGCAAACTGCTGCGGTTTGCCGTTCTCCGGAAGGGGCACTGTCGGAATATCGGAAAAAAGTTTATCAAGGTTCAGAGGGTGGCCCGCCGGACCCTCCGTCGAGGCCAGGAAGGGGCCGGATGGAACATTGTTGAAGCCGGCGGAAAAGTGGTGAGGGAGCGCAGCATGCCGCAGGGAGGCAAATGACTGGTCAAAATTTTTGGAGGAGTTCACTTCGAGCGAGGGGACGAGATCGTTTGCGCCGAGAGCTTTTCGGACAACCGAAATGACGAAGCGGTAAATGCTCTGCTCATCGGCAAACTTCACTTCCATCTTGGAAGGATGGACATTCACGTCGACTTTGTGAGGGTCAATGTCGAGAAAAACGAGGTAGAAGGGAAAATTCCCTTTGTCCATCAAATGCTCGTAGCCGGAAAAGATCGCATGATTGATCGCCCGGCTGAAGATCGGCCGCTTGTTGAGAAAAAGGTATTGGTCGACTTTCGATTTTCGCGCAAAATCGGGTTTGCCGATGAAGCCCGAGATAGAGAGAAGATCGGTCTCCTCTCCAATCGGAATGAGAGTTTCGAAGTGCCGTTCGCCGTATAAATTCTTCAACCGTTCCTGAATGCCCCCCCCTTTCAGGTCGAGCAGATTCTCCTCGTCGCTTATGAATTGAATGGCAATATCCGGACGGGAAAGCGCGACCCGTTGCACGACATCATAAATATGCTTGAATTCGGTATTATTTGATTTCAAGAAATTGCGCCGGGCAGGCGTGTTATAGAAGAGGTTGCGCACGGTGATCATTGTCCCCGGCTGCGCGCTTGTTTTCGAGTGTTCTTTCAGAGTCCCCCCTTCCATTCGCACCAATGCACCCACCTCCTCATCCCGGCGCCGGGTCTTCAGGTCTACGTGGGCGACCGCGGCAATCGATGCAAGCGCTTCCCCCCGAAAGCCAAGCGTTCGAATACTCTCGAGGTCTTCGTATGACCGTATCTTGCTCGTCGCATGACGGCCGAATGAGAGGACGGCATCCTCATCACTCATCCCCGATCCATTATCGGAGATCTGAATGAAACTTTTTCCCCCCTCTTTTATAACGATCGAAATGGAGGTCGCCCCTGCGTCGATCGAATTTTCGACGAGTTCTTTTACCACCGATTCAGGCCGCTGGACAACTTCGCCGGCGGCGATCTTGTTCGCGAGCTGGTCGGGTAATATGTTGATGGTTGCTGCCAGGTCAAATCCTTTGCAACGGTGATGAGAAACTGCTCACACAGCCGCTTTTTCGAAGAGGGCGTCAACGAACGCTGATGCATCGAACGGCTGCAGATCTTCGATTCCCTCGCCAACGCCGATGAAGCGCACAGGGATTTTCAACGCCCGAGTGATTGCGATGATGATCCCTCCCTTTGCGGTCCCGTCAAGTTTGGTCACCACCAATCCGGTAAGGCCGACAGCATCATCGAATTGTTTCGCCTGCTGGATGGCATTTTGGCCAGTCGAGGCATCAAGGACGAGCAGCACCTCGTGCGGCGCATCGGCCAGGCATTTCTTCATCACGCGCTTTATTTTTTTCAGTTCTTCCATCAAATTCACTTTCGTGTGAAGGCGTCCGGCGGTGTCGATAATAACGACGTCGGCATTGCGGGCTTGAGCGGCTTTCACCGTGTCGAAAGCGACCGCTGCAGGGTCTGAACCGTGCACTTGCTGAATGATCGTTACGCCGGCGCGTTTGGCCCAAATCTCCAGCTGCTCGTTTGCCGCTGCACGAAAAGTGTCTGCGGCGCCTATGAGCACGTTCTTTCCTGCATTCTTATAGTTGAATGCAAGTTTGCCGATGGTCGTGGTTTTTCCGACGCCGTTCACGCCAACGACCATTATCACGTATGGTCTGGAACTGGCCAACGGCTCCATCGGGCCGATACTCTGTTTTTGGCCGCCGTTTTGGAACATTGCCGAGATGGCAGACCGAATAATGGCGTTTAGCTCCTCGGGACTTTCATAGCGCTGATCTTTCGCCTCCTGTCTGACCGCCGAAAGAATGAGCTGTGCGGTTTCGACGCCGATATCTGCGCCGATCAGGATTTCGTCCAGTTGATGAATGAAGTCGGTATCGATCGTTCCTTTAGAGAGGACAAGCCTGCCGATCTTCGAAACAAAGGCCTCCCGCGTTTTCGCAAGGCCGTCTTTGAGGCGGGACAATTTTATCGAGTCGAAGAAACTCATAGGCGCGGTTTATTTTTATCAGCAGCCAGCACAGCAATAAATCGTCTTGTATAAACGACGAACGAATACACGAGCAATGTAACGCTTATCCAAAATGAAATCGTCTCTAACGCCGAAAAAATGCGATAGTGTACGATCGAGAGAGTCAATGTTAACGCGACAAAAGAGACCGCCAGCTTCCCGGGCATATTCGAGGGAAGAATGAGTCCGGTTCGCTTTCGGATATACAGCCCGCCTAAAAAAATGAGAAAGTCTCTCGCTACAATGAGGAGTGCAAACCAAAAAGGAATATCGCCAAAAAACAGAAGTAAAACAACAACAATGCCGACGCCGATCTTATCGGCCAAGGGGTCAATCACCTTTCCCAGTTCTGACTCCTGATGCAGGAGCCGCGCAAAATATCCGTCGAGGGCGTCGGTCGTTACGGCAATAAGGAGGAACAGCACGGCATATTCGCGGTGATGCGGCATTGAAGAGAGAAAGAAGTACACGACCGGCCCCATCAATACAATGCGGCTGAGGCTCAGAACGTTGGAGATCGTCCAGGGATTTTCTTTCGTCGTCATTTAATGATCGCAAATTTTCCGAGTTTTGTGCGGATTTGGTTGTTGTTGGCATCAAGCTGTGTTGCCATGAAGACATAGACTCCCGATCCGACAAGCCTCCCGTGCTGATCGGTCAGATTCCAATCGAGTCCGGCAGCCCTGGTATCGCCTTCGACGCTGGCCACTTTTATTCCGTTCGGTTCGAAAATGTCCACGCGGCAATATTGCGGGAGATTCGCGAATGTAATATGGTTGCGGGCTGCATCGCCGTTCGAATACCGCAGAGGATTCGGAAAGACCATGACATGATCAAGGTTCTCAACATCGATGACAAGTGACAGAGTTTGTCCTTTGCCGTCGTTAAGAGCATTCCCGTCATTGTCTACGATATTCTCACTTGCCGTCAAATCCATTCTGAAGCCGAGCGGCGTGAGATGTTCATTGTCCTGAAGAAAAAGAAACACTTTTGACCGTGATAGCGTATCGAGCTGCGCTTCTTTTAAGGCGAAGGTTCTAACGGCGTTTGAGAAATGATAATTGGCGATATCCAAAGCAGCGGCCGAAAGCGTATCGTTAAACTCAAGCAATAATTCTGTTTGTGAAATGATCGATGCTTTTTCAAGGTAAAATGTGTGAACGGGTTGGAGCGAACTAACGAACGATTTTTTCTGAGCGCTGTCGGCAGCCATTCCGTATACGTCAAATAAGCTCCTTGCGCGGACAAAGTGCGCACCCGTTACAAGAGGCTGAGCGAAGGTCAGTAATAATTCAGAGGGATTGTGAACACCCAGCGAGACCGGCTTCAGAGTGTCATCGAGAAAGATTTCAGCGGAAGTCAGCCGGGTTTGATCGAAGGGAATCGACATCCAAACAGCGATTTGCGTCAACGATTGCTCCAGAACAGAGTCGATCCGGGCTGGGTTGTGAGGCATGGTGGACACGGGCGACGAATGATCGCTCTCAACCGGGTTCAACAACGACACGGCATACCAATACGTTTTTCCGCCTACCACAGTAGTATCGATGAAGGCCGTTCCGTTTACTGTTGTCAGCAAGGTTTGCGGCGGAGAGACAGAATCCCTGTACACTCGGTGGGGCGATGAAGGGGCAGCAGAGCTCCACTGTATTTCGACCGCACGAGCCGAAAGCGGTGTCGCCGCAATCCCCCACGGCGTCTGCGGCTTCGATGAAGTTGACGTCTTTTCGAAAAAGTGAATCATCCCTCCCGCGTTGAAACTAAACTCCGGAATCCCGTTGCCGTTGAAATCCGAAACGAGGACCGAGTTCGATGCGGACAAATGAACCCAGGCCGGGGCAAAGGACTGGCTCGAAGGATCATAGTCGATCACGTAGAGGTACGGATTAAGGCTCAGAAATAATTGGTCATTCGTTGAGCCAGATATTTTTCCCGCCGCCACTCCATTGTTGTACTGAAGCCCGGCTTTGACGCCGTAAAAGGTCTGATCCCAGATCTTTGTGAATACGTAGGCCGAATCGCCCGGCCGGTGAGTGAAAATGCGGACGGTCCACGCCGGCGGGTCGTACTCCCGCTCGGCGTTCAAATCAAGATTTGAATGTCCGGCGACCGCAAAATCGAGATGGCCGTCACCGTTAAAATCACCGGCAGTGAGGTAATCGCTCGTTTCGAGCAGGCTTGTGGTATCGGTCCATACAAGTTGAAACTGAAAGGGGGCAGCCTGCTTGTTCACCTGGCTGTACATCACCATATCGCCGTCGTAGTCGGCAAATAATATTTCTGTATTCCCGGTCCCAGAAAAATCCCCTACCAACGTCCGCGGAGGGCCGAATTGATTTGCGGCATCGCCAGGCAAGGGAGGAGTCGGATCGCTCAATTGTGCCATCAGCTGAAATTTATTCTCCCCCATATTCTTAAAGATAAGGTATTGCGTGCTCGATCGGGCGATGAGGTCAAGTTTGCCGTCGCCGTCGAAATCGTAAAGCTGGCTTCCCCATACGTCGATCGAATCGACAAAAGTTCTGTTTGAGAAAAAGGAGCTTCCACCTGCATCAGACGTTAACAGTTCAGTGTATCCTTCGTCCTGGACCAGGGTAGAAAGCCTTCCGTCGCCAAAAGCATCTTTCAGATCATGAGGAACCCATTGGCGCGGAGTAGAATCGATCGGAATGAATGCGCCATTTACATACTGAAACGCCATCAGTTTGCCGAAACTTCCCGCTGCATCATATTGATTCAGGATCACTACGGGCTTTCCCGAGATCATTCCGGTCTTGTTCAACAAATATCCTTCCGGCAAGGTCCATGGCAGCTCCGTAAAACCGGTCGTGGAAATATTAAGACCTGGAAAATCAAATGTGACGTAATTGTTGCTGGTCAATGCGGCGGCGGGATACGTGACGGTTCTTCCAGCCTGATCGGCGGCCTGGACGTAAAAATCGTAAGACACGCCGGGTTGGAAATCCTTTTGCGTCAAAAGAAACGAATGGTCAAGCTGAATTCCCGCTGAGGCAATCTCTTTGAACTGTCCGAGGGGGGAATGCTCCCGAAACCAGAGTCTAGCGGAACATGGCTTGTCGACCTTTAAGACCGCAAGAGCCCCCTCCTGTTCTTGAACAACTATGGAATCCTGGAAAATAAAGCTCAAAACATTCGGAGCCGACCTTGTGATCAATACGCGCTCTCTGTTTTCAACATCTCCACCCTGGATATTTGTCACTTGCAATCGAAGAGTATAAATTCCATCTAATAAAGAAGTTATATTCCACAGAGCAAGGGTATCGTTGATAAAATTTCGATGATCATACGAGGCGAGTCGAATCCACGATGCCGGTGAGTCGCCGATTCCATAAAACACGTTAACCGAGTCCAATTGGTCTGTCGTTGCCGTCCCGATGACCGGGACAACAGAATTATTGAGCTGCGCATCAGCTGAAGGAGATGTGATTTGTACGACGTTTCTTTGAGGCTGTGAGAGTAAAACTCTAGCATTCACAAGACCAGCGCCATAATAATTGTCCCAGCCTTTGTCTCCGAGATCGATGCAACCTGCCAAAAGATTCGCGCGAACTTCATCGTTGGTCAGCGGTGGACCGCTTGCTCCGCCGGACTTTAATTCAGCCAAACTGATCAGAAGCGATGCGATCGCCGAAACGTGAGGAGCAGCTGCGGATGTGCCTGTGAACGCCGATTGGTATCCCCCGCCGAGGCCTAGTGTGGGGATAGATTCGCCCGGCGCCATTAACGCAAGCGATGGTCCGTATGAAGAAAAGAACGATCGTTCTTCAGATTGAGATGTCGACCCGACCGAAATTACCTCACTAAAATCTGAAGGATAGTGAGGATAACTTGTTCCATCATTGCCGCTTGACGCTATGAGCACAACGTTTTTCTCGTGTGCATAGTGAATGACATCCCTCATCAGGGGAGACAAAATGACATCCCCGAAGCTCATATTGAGGACCTGTACGCCGTTGTCGGCTGCATATATTATTGCCGCGGCAATGTCTGCGTCTGTCCCATCTCCATCGGCATTGAATGCACGGAGCGGGATAATTTGCGCGATCGGAGAGATGCCGGCGATCCCGAGCTTGTTATTCACTTGTGCTCCGATGATTCCTGCAACGGCAGTTCCGTGGCCATTTTCATCCATGGGATCATTGTCGCGCGTGGACCAATCTCCGATATCGGGAATCGGCTGGTCGACAAAATCGTATCCGCGCCAATCGTCGATATAGCCATTGCCGTCATCGTCCACCCCATTGGTCCTCTTATCGCGGCCAAACTCGTCGAGACCTGTCTCCCCGGGATTAGTGTAGATCCTCGATGCAAGGTCCGGGTGAAGGTAATCCACACCCGTATCGAGGACGCCTACGATCACTTGAGGAAGCGGCTGATCAAAAAAGCCGCTCGCCCAGAGTTCAAATATTCCTATTTGGTCCAGGTCCCATTGGCCGGAGAAAGCTGAGTCGTTGGGAAACTGGTCGATCTTATAGATGTAATTCCTTTGTGCATAATCGATAAATGGACTTTGTTGAAATTCTGACAAAGCTTTATCAGTGGATGCGGCATCAGAGAACATGACCCGGGCAAGGTGCGCTTGGCTCAACGAACTTGGTGACCGGACTCCGACTTTTTGAGGAGAGCTTCTCTTCGCCGCACCGATCGATGAGACTTTTCGTACCGACTGCGAATAGGTCTGCGATGCGACAGCCGAAAAATCTCTGTTAAGGAAAACTTGATTGAGGACCGAATCGGGAGCATTGGAGCTGAATTTAACGATCAACTCGTTGGGGACGTACTTTTGCGAAAAGGCAGGGGAGCGAAGAAAAATTGTACCTATGATTATGGCAAGAACGAAACGATAACCTTTTAGGGAGGATTCATCCATTCCTACGATTCGAGACCATTTTTGTCCGTTGTCGTCTCAACGCCGGTGGGGAATTTTCCGCCGAAGCAGGCAGTGCAGTAGCTCTTACCGCCGGTTTGAGGAACAACGTCGAGCATTTTCTGAAGGGATAAATAGTGGATGCTGTCCACGTCCAGTTCCTTGCGGATTGTTTCGACATTTGCGTTGCAGCGCACAGCGATCAATTCCTCTTTGCGCGGGAAGTCCATTCCCCAGTGACATGGACTGATGATCGGGGGCGAAGTTATTCTAAAATGAATCTCCTTCGGGCCGGCTTCTTTCAATAACTTAACGAGCTGCTTTGAAGTTGTTCCGCGTACAATCGAGTCATCGACGAGAACAACCTTCTTCCCTTTTAGGACGCCTTTCACCGTGCTGTATTTTGTCCGGACTTTCATCTCCCGGTCTCCCTGTTCGGGCTGGATGAACGTCCTGCCGACATAGTGGTTTCGGATCAAGCCGATCTCAAGCTTCGTCGGTATTCCCTGTTTGTTGCTCTCGGAGACGAAGCCGAGCGTGGCGGTATTGCTTGAATCGGGGACACTGATAACGATCGTCTTCTCGTCGCTGTCGGGAGCGATCGGAGCCTCTTGCGCAAGGGCTTTTCCAAGTTTCCGGCGAACTTTATCGACGCTTTCGCCGAAGATCTGGCTGTCCGGCCGCGAAAAGTAGATATACTCAAAAATGCAGTGGTGCGGTTTTTCGTTCTTCTTCGACAGCCGGCGAGAATGAAGTTTCTTTGCTTTGGTTCCGTTGTCGTCAATGACGAGAATCTCTCCCGGTGCAATATCGCGGACATATGTCGCATCGATCATATCGAATGCACAGGATTCCGAGGCGACAACAAACCGGTCGTCCTTTATGCCCAACGCGAGCGGGCGGATTCCGTAGACGTCCCGCGTGGCGACAAGCGATGTGTCGGTGAGGATCAGAAGCGAAAACGCCCCTTCAATTTTCTCCAGCGCTTCCTGTATTTGGTCAATCTGCTGCTTCTGCTTGCTCCGCGCAATCAGGTGGAGAACGATCTCGCTGTCGGATGTCGTCTGAAAGATCGTCCCCTCATCCTGCAACTCCTGCCGGAGGGTCCGGAAGTTTGTCAGGTTGCCGTTGTGGGCCAATGCCAGATTGCCGTTCCGGTAGTTCACCGTAAACGGCTGGATGTTGGACCGGTTATTCGCCGACCCCGCGGTCGAATAACGGTTGTGCCCGATAGCGGAGGTTCCCTTCAGTTGGTCCTGAACAACTCTGTAATCTTTGAAAACGTCGGTAACAAGCCCCATTCCTTTCACTGCGTTAAAGTGATGCCGTTGTTTCTTCGGGTCGTACTCGTTCGTCACGATGCCGCTGGCTTCCTGTCCCCGATGCTGAAGCGCATGAAGTCCATAATAGGTGAGCAACGATGCCTGGGGATGGTCGAAAATCCCGAAGATCCCGCAGGCGCAGCGGGGTTTGTCGTTATCGAGTCGCGATTTTTTCATTCACCAAATCCGATGTGATGATAGTATCATGCAAGCAATGTTGGTCGTCTAGCTTCGGGTAATCCGTTGTAAAGTGCAGGCCGCGGCTCTCGTGCCTCATCAACGCCGAACGAATAATAATGTCGGCAACGCACGCCAAATTTCTCAACTCAATAAGGGCCTCGGTGACCTTGGTGCGCCTGTAAAAGTCGGTCACCTCTTTCAGAATGAGCTGAATCCGCCGGTGGGCACGCTCCAGCCTCGGTGTCGACCGGACAATGCCGACGTAATCCCACATCAATTGCTGAATATCCCGCCGGTCGTGAGCAATGAGCACCCATTCTTCGCTGTTGATGGTGCCGGAGTCGTCCCATGGCGGAATGCCGGAGATCGCTTCTTTAGGCAATTGGCGCAGCTTGATGTCCTCTGCCGCTCTGTGGGAATAAACAATCGCTTCGAGCAAAGAGTTGCTTGCGAGGCGATTGGCCCCGTGCACCCCCGTCATGCTCACTTCACCGCACGCATACAACCCCGAGATCGAAGTCCGCCCGTTGAGGTCTGTCACGACGCCGCCGCAGATATAATGCGCGGCAGGGACAACAGGGAGCAATTCTTTTGTGATGTCGATCTTGTACTCGAGGCATCGCCGGTAGACATTCGGGAAGTGATTCTTGACTTCTTCAGGGTTTAAGTGGGTAACGTCAAGGTACACATGTTCTGCCCCGCTTTTTTTAAGTTCGGAGTCGATAGCGCGCGCCACGATGTCTCTTGTTGCCAGCGAGCCCCTCTTGTCATACCGAAGCATGAAGTCCTCGCCCGACGTCGTTCGTAATATGCCGCCGAATCCCCGGACCGCTTCTGTGATCAGGAATTCCGGCGAGCCCGAGTTGTAGAGCGCCGTGGGATGAAACTGAATGAACTCCAAGTTGCCGATGGGGGCCCCGGCGCGGTATGCCATCGCAATGCCGTCTCCGGTCGCGATCGACGGGTTCGTGGTGTGGAGATACACGTGTCCCGCTCCGCCGGTCGACAGCATCGTCACAGGGGCCAGGAAGGTCTTCACAACGTTATTGTCGACGTCGAGGACGTAGGCCCCCCAGCAATGGGTCTCGGAATGCTGTTTCTTGGCGTGTTCGAAAAGATGATGTTCGGTGATGAGGTCTATCGAAATATGATTTTCGTAGACCTTGATGTTCGGATGGTCGGATACTTTTGCGAGAAGAGCCCGTTCCACTTCCTTCCCCGTAAGGTCTGCTGCATGAGCGATACGGTGCTGGGAATGCCCCCCTTCCTTGCCGAGATCGAGCTGGCCTCCTCTTCGGGTGAACTCCACGCCGATCGTGATCAATTCCTTCACGCGGTCAGGGCCTTCTTTCACCAGCACTTCCACCGCATCGCGATGGCACAAGTGGGCCCCTGCGTTCATGGTGTCGGCAATATGCGATTCAAACGAGTCGGTCGACGAGAGAACCGAAGCGATCCCGCCTTGGGCGTAATTCGTGTTCGATTCCGCTTTCTGTTTTTTCGTAACGATGGCTACAGACCCGAGCTCGGCCACTTTCAACGCGTAGAACAATCCGGCAATGCCGCTTCCGAGAACAAGAAAATCCGTCTTTATTTCCATATGTCATAAGGTACGAAATTCTTTTAAAATAAAAAAGGCGTTCCGCAGAACGCCTTTGTCACGTCTGTGACCGGTACAACTAAAAATAAATGTGCAGTGTTGCCCCCGCAGAACCGAATCCGAGAATTGTTGTCGTGCTCGGTTCTTTGGTTGTCACGGAAGTATTTCCGTTGCTCTGGACATTGTCGGACTGCGAATTAAGGCTGACAATGTTGAGCTGATATTCCGCTGAGACGCTCAGTTCGGAGTAGATAAAAAATTCCGCGCCGAGAAATCCGGCGACCTGGAATGTAACACCGGTGGGGCCGTTGGCAGGATCGTCTTTATCCTCCCCCTGGGAGGCGTTGCCGACCACTGGGGGCTTATAGTCGTTGGACATCGTAATGAACTGAAGTCCGGCCCCCCAGTACGGCCGAACGCGGCCGGCGGTCATGTACATCAGGTAATCAGCGCCGATCCCCAAACCGAAGGAGGAACCGGTTCCATCCGTTCCGCTGAGGCCCGTAGGAGCATTTGCAGGAATGCTCCTGCTTGTGGAGACCACTTGAAGGCCGACTCGGATCGCAGCGTCGCTGTTAAGGAAGTATGAACCGCCAATTCCAGCGGTCGGTGCATTAGGACCTGTGGCGTTAAGGCCGAACGCGCCCAAGCCTCCGAAAGTAAAGTTGAGAGATTTTGACCCCGCTTTCACTCCTGGCGTAACATCTTGAGCAGCAGCAAAGCTGAAAAGCATCGCGAGTGCCAAGAAGAGCATAAGAACTTTTTTCATGACATCCCTCCAGGTGAGTTTATGGAAATGTTGTTTGATTGATGAATGCCGCCAACGATACGTGGAGCAATCGGGCAAATGTAGGGAGGGAGAACTGAAGAAGCAACAAATTATTTAATATTGCCGTAACGTCCAGGCACCAGAAGCAGTTCTGTAAAATAAAAAGGCCTTTCGTTTTGGGAAAGGCCTTTTTGACAGCTTATTTTCAGGGGTTAATTCAAAGCCCAGGTTACGCCGGCTTTGATCTGGAAATTGTCCAAATCGCTTGCAATGACGTACCGCGGTTCAAGCAACAGAGACATTTTATCATTCAGCTTATAGTTCGCTCCAACAAGAAGGTTGATACCAAGACGGGTAGCCGATCCTGTCGCGCTATACGTTTGGGAAGGAACCGTGAAGAAGCCCGTGCTGTAACCGGGAATGGTCACACTGGCTGTCGTGCTGAAGAAGTCAAGTCCAAGACCAGCGCCGACGTATGGTTTGATCATTCCTTCCATCTCAAAATTGTAATGAACATTCGCATTAATGGCAAAGTCGCCCACTTTCCATGTCCCTCCATTAACTGTTGTCGAGGTTGAGAAGTACTGGATATCAGGAACCAAGTTGAGATCTTTTGCAAGATCCCCAAGATTTGCATGAGCCGCGATCAGAAATCCGCCAAGAGACTGGGATGACGAGCCTGCGTTCGTGAATGAAACCGATACGTAGCCGACTCCTCCACCTATATCATGCAATCCAAGTTGACCAAAGCTCAGCGAAGTAAACAGGAGTGTTGCTGCAGCAAGCGCTAAGAATTTCTTCATGGCGGACCTCGAAAATAGTTATTGGTTAGTGAAGCGTGGCAATTTATTGCTGTGCAAATATATAGCGGAGTCTTTAAAATGTCAAGGGATTTGTTAACAAATACTTAACATTCGGTACACACGAGATCACGTTGTCAACGAAGCGAGCGCTTCCTCAAAAACCTGCAGCAGGATATCGATCTCATTTTTCTGCGCAATAAGCGGCGGAAGGATTCGAACAACCGTTTGAGCGGTGGAATTGACAAGCACCCCGCGCGAGAGCATTTGGTCGACGATCGGCGTGCTGTCCCGGGTCAGGTCGACACCGAGCATGAACCCCGCTCCTCGGACTTCTTTGATGGTCTCGAATTTCTTTTTGAGCGACAGAAGCCGGCTGAACAAATAGCCGGACGATTCCTGTATCTGCCTTTTCATGGCTTCCGTTGTCACCGTGTCGATCACGACCTTTCCTGCAGCGCAGGCGACGGGGTTCCCGCCGAACGTGGTGCCGTGTACGCCGTACGACCAGACGCAGGCGACCGCATCGTTCCCTAAGATCGCCCCGAGCGGAAGTCCGCCGCCGATCGGTTTTGCGATCGTCACAATGTCCGGATGGAAATCGAAATGTTCAAAGGCAAAGAACTTTCCTGTCCTCATGATGCCGGATTGAATTTCATCCGCGACGATGAGGAAGCCGTGCTTCTTCCGGAGTCCTTCCAAACCGTCAATGAATTCTTTTGTGACCGGAACAACTCCCCCCTCCCCCTGGATGAATTCCAAAAACACCGCGGCTGTCGAATCATCAATTTTTGACCGCAAATCCCTGACATCGTTGAAGACAATGTGGCCGCAATTCTCGAGGAACGGGCCATAGCCTTCCCGGTATTTATCCTTGTCCATCAGCGAAAGGGCTCCCATGGACCTGCCGCTGAAACCGTTCGTCATTCCGAAGATCCTAAATTTATTATGGGCGGTTCCCCATTTGCGCGCCAGCTTGATCGCCCCTTCTGTCGCTTCCGTGCCGGAATTTGTGAAGAAGATCTTCTGAAATTTTGAATGCTGAAGAAGGCGCTCGGCAAGCTCGACCTGCGGCTCTTGAACAAAATAATTCGAGAGGTGATTGAACCGCTTCGATTGCTTTTCGATGGCCGCGATCACGCCGGGGTGTCCGTATCCTAACGCATTGACGGCAAGCCCTGAGAACATATCCAGGTATTTCTTCCCGTCCGTCGTGTAGAGGTAGCAACCTTCCCCCCTGTCGACGACGAGCGGGAGCCGTTTGTATGTCTTGAAAAAAAGTTTTGCTTCGCTATCGAGTATGTTCATGGTTCTTCGCGGTTTGTGGTTTCAGTGCCGAAAAAATTGTGTGGAAGAAAACAACTTTCTTGCGCAGCTCGTCGAGCGATGCATCATTGTGGACGATAAAATCCGAGGCCGCTGCCGCCTCATCCGGCGGAATTTGACTTTCCATCCGCGAACGGATCTGAGCTTCGGTCAGGTGTGACCGCAAACGGACCCGTTCGATCCGATGCGGCTCGTCTGCCGCAACTGTCAAAACATAGTCGAGGCGCTTGTTCAATCTGGATTCAAACATCAGCGGCGCTTCTACGACAATATATCCTGTCAGCCCGTTTTTCTCAAGTTGCCGGATCTCTCTGTCGACCGCGTCCAGCACCGGCGGATGGACGATTGAATTCAGGAGCCGAAGCTTCCCGGCATTGTCAAAGACGATCGACGCGATGTACTCCCGGCGAAGAATTCCCGTGTTCGCATCGTACGATCGATCGCCGAACGCGGAAATGATCTTTTTTCTAATGTCTGGGTCTGAGTCGGAGAGCTGGCGGGCGATGAGATCGGCGGAAAGCACCGTTACGCCCAACGATGAGAGGATGCTGCAGACTTCGGATTTCCCGCTTCCAATTCCCCCCGTTACGCCAATTCGTGTGAGCATCGGAACGCAAACCCTGGGCTATTTTGCGAATGCGATGGAACGAACTTCACGAATGACGATGACTTTCACTTGCCCCGGATATTCCATCTCCTGCTGGATCTTCTGAGCGATGTCGTGAGCTAATTGATCGGCCATCGCATCGTCAACTCTGTCATGTTCGACGATAACCCTGATCTCGCGCCCGGCCTGGATCGCGTACGTCTTCGCGACTCCCTGAAACGACTGCGCCATCGACTCGAGCTTCTCAAGCCGCTTGACGTATCCTTCCACCGATTCCCGGCGTGCTCCCGGGCGCGCGCCGCTGATCGCGTCGGCTGCCTGAACGATCGCTGCGATCGGATGCTCCATCGGAATGTCTTCATGGTGCGAGCCAATCGCGTTCACGACGATCGGATGTTCGTTGTACTTCTTTGCCAATTCATAACCGAGAAGCGCGTGCGGCCCCTCAACGCTCCGGTCAACCGTCTTGCCGATATCGTGCATGAGCCCCGACCGTTTTGCGAGGAGCGGATCGATCCCAAGCTCCGAAGCGATGATTCCACAGAGATAAGCCACTTCAATGCTGTGCTGTAAAAGATTCTGTCCGTAGCTCGAACGGTATTTCATTCGACCGATATGTTTCACTACCTCCTGGTGGGCTCCGGGCAATCCGACTTCGAGCAGGGCATTCTCCCCCGCGCGAATAATTTCCTCTTCCAATTCCCCCTTCACTTTTTCTACGACCTCTTCTATCCTAGCAGGATGGATCCTTCCGTCGGCAATGAGGCGTTCTAGAGATATTCTAGCGACTTCTCGGCGAAAGGCGTCAAACCCTGATAATATAACGGCTTCTGGCGTATCATCTACAATAACATCTACGCCAGTCGCGGCTTCAAACGCCCGGATGTTTCTCCCTTCCCGTCCGATGATCCTTCCCTTCATTTCGTCGCTCTGGATGTTCAGCACGCTGACTGTCGTCTCGACTGCATGGTCCGCGGCAGAACGCTGGATGGCTTGCACGATGATCTTCTGCGCGTCCTGTTTCGCCGTCTCCCGGACCTTATCGCGCAGGTCTTTCAATGTCTGTGCGGCCTCGGTTTTGGCGGCGTTGGTCATTGTTTCGATCAGGATCTTCTTGGCCTCATCTCGCGACAAGCCCGAAGACCGTTCCAGGCGCACAATTTCCTCGGCAATGATCTTTTCAAGTTCCGCCTGCCGGGTCTCGAGCGTCTTTGACTTTTCGTCGTTCTCGCGCTGAATTTGATGGAGTTCTCTCTCTTTCTTGTTCAGCAGCTCCACTTTTCTGTCGATGTTTTCTTCCCTTGAGGCAAGCTGTTTCTCATACGCCTGAAGTTTGCTCCGCTTCTGGTTCGACTCGTTGTCGTACTCCTGTTTCTTCTTGTACCATTCGTCCTTGACCTCGAGAAGCTTCTCGCGCATGACGGAATTCGCTTCCCGCTCGGAATCGGCAATGATCTTCTTTGCGCGTTCTTCGGCCCCCATGATCTTATTTTGTCCCGAACGGGCGTTAAGGTACCAGCCGGCATACGCCGCGAGGCTGCAGAGAATAACGACCATGGGGATGATAATCACGACTTGCATATTCAACATCCCTTGTAAAGTTCAATTGGTGAAACGGATCGAGGCATCAATAAAAAAAAATCCGCACTGCTACCCTAGGCAAAAGTGTTTAAAGAACCTCGTTCTTTCACACGGTGGGTGTTTGCCTAACCGTTTCTTACTTCCACTGTCTGCTATCCCGCTTACGCAGGAAGCCCGAAGGCGTTTCGCAGATCCGTTCCGCGCGAGGCGGCCCGGCTGAGGCCTGTAATATGACGGTTATGAGTCAAACTCCCTGTTGGTACAACTGTCAGGTTCTTTAATGTAATTGACTACGGCTGACGGTGCGGATTAAATTTTCCCGCCAAAGAGTTGGAAAAAACCTCCTGTAAAAAGTTGCACAATGACCTATCCATTGCTCTGGAGACTTGTATCGAGGTAATTCGAAATTTTGACGATCTCATTTTCGAAATTACTGATGATCTCCCGGTTCTTGTCTTTCTCCTTCAACAAGTCTTCGGTAATGTTGAGTGCGGCCAAGACAGAAATTGTAAGCGGAGGCTGCTCAGGAATCTTGTCATGAATTGAGTTAATCATCGTGTCCACGTACCCCGCCACTTTCTTCGTAAACTCTTCGCTTTCACCTCGTAACGGATACTCCGACCCGAATATTTTAACCCGCACGCTTTTCCTGTCCATTGTTAGATCCAATGTGCTATCTGGTTGTAAGTTGGGAAAATTCAGCAAACGTCAGCGATAACACTACCTCGTATAGTTTATAGATGGGAATTGATCTTGTCTAAAATTGCCTTCACCTTCACCTGGAGTTGCGTCCTCTCTTCTTTGCTCAGGCTTCCGTTGGAGGCGGAGGTCAATTGAAGCGCAACCACATCCTTCCGGAGCCCATCAATTTCAGCATCTTTCGCTGATAGTTCGGTCTGCGTTTGCAGCAATCGTGCTTCAAGCTCGTTCGCTTTCAGCTGGATCGCATGCTTCTCTTCGCGAAGCGAGCTGATCGCGGTCGACGCTGCGTACGCTTTTTCCCAGAGCTGCTTCAGCGCAGCTTCGAGAGAATTTTCAACACTACTTATTTCTTGCTCAAGTTGTTCTTGCACACACGGTCCGTGATGTTATGGACGTTATCTCAACTTCGCAGCTCCGCACCGAATTTACCGCAAACGTCAGAGATAATTTTTTTGATCACAGCGTCGGCTTCGCCCTCCGTCAGGGTTTTTTCGACAGAATTCAATTCGAGAGCGAAGGCGAAACTTTTCTTTCCATCTTTCAACGGCTCTCCCTCGAACACATCGAACAGCGTAACCGATTTTAGCAACGGCGCGCCGCTCGTTCGAATAAGCCGGTTAACATCTTCCGCTAATACTTTCTTTTCAACAATGAAGGCTAAATCTCGCGTCACAGGAGGAAATTTCGATGACGGCGTATAATTTTTGAAGCTTTTTTCCTCCGGTATCAAATTTTCAATGGTTAGCTCGGCAACATAAACATCACTTTCAAGTGAAAATTTCTTAAGTAAATCTTTTTTCACCTTGCCGAGAGAGCCGATGTAAGTACCATCTTTTTCAATGGCTATAGTCTCTTCAGTTAAAGGACTACGGCTATCATAGTAAATAAATTGAAATTTGTCAAGTAGAATTTTGTTCAGCAGCCCCTCGACAACCCCTTTGATGTCATAAATATCGACGGCGACGTCGCTGGAATACCATCCGACCTCATTTTTCCTTCCAGCCATACAAATTGCGAGGGTTTTTGTCTCCAAGAACCCGGGGACCGTGGTTTTCGGAAAGCTCCTGTCGACCTTCTTATAGGTCCTTCCAATTTCAAATACCCTAATGTCGCTGGTCCCGTAGTTCGAATTATAAAAAACTGTCTGGAGCATACTCCCGACCATGCTCGGACGCATCGCAGCAAGATCCTTACTGATAGGATTCTTGATCCGGACAATGTCTTCCGAGAATATCTTTGCTACACTCTCTTCGACAAGGCTGTTTGTTACGACTTCATGGAAACCGATTCCTTCAAGGGAATTGCGGATATCATCGACGGCGTTATTGTTCGTTCTATGCTGCGAAAAATCGATCATCGATCCCATGCTGTCCGGAATGTTGGTATAGCCATGCAGCCGTGCGATCTCTTCAACGATATCGATCTCCTGTTCGAGGTCGGGACGGAAAGTCGGCACCGAACATGCAAATTTACCGCCAGACGCTGTGCGCAGCTTGATGCCGATCGGCAGCAGAATCTTCTTTATGCGGTTCGCCCGTATCGTCGTTCCCAATATCTTATTGGCACGGTCCAGCCGCAGTCCGATCGTCCGCTCCTTTATTTTTTTTGGATAGATATCGATGGCCCCTTTTTGGACGATGCCCCCCGCGATCTCTTCAAGCAGCGAAGCGGCACGGTCGGCGGCGAAGAGGGTTCCATTAGGATCGGTCCCCCGCTCGAACCTGTACGACGCATCCGAAGAAAGGCCCAGGCGCTTCGCGGTTTTACGGATGCTCGACGGCTGAAAATATGCGCTCTCGATCAGGATCGACGTTGTCATTTCCGATATCTCTGAATTCAGTCCCCCCATAACGCCCGCGATCGCGACGTTTCGTTCGCCGTCGCAGATCATCAGCATGGATGAAGAAAGCGAGCGATCGACACCGTCGAGTGTCGTGAATTTTTCCCCTTCGGCGGCGTTCTTGACAACAATTTTTTTTCCGCGGAGTTTGTCGTAATCAAACGCATGCAGCGGCTGGCCTGTTTCAAGCATCACGAAATTTGAAACGTCGACAATATTATTGATGGGTCTGATGTTGCATGTCTTGAGCAATGATTGAAGCCATAGCGGCGAAGGAGCGACCTTGACATTTTTTACCAGCCGCGCAGAATAACGGCGACAAGCTTCATTATTTCTAATCTCGATCGCAATATCCTTCTTTGCGTCACTCTTTTTCTGTTCCCGAATGATCGTTTTAGGAAGAACAAGCTTCTTATTGAGAAGCGGCGCCGCTTCTCTTGCAATGCCGTAATGGCTCAAACAATCGGGGCGGTTGGGCGTCACGCCGATTTCGAACGCCGTGTCGTCGAGCCCCAGGTATTTTGCAAGAGGTTCGCCGGCATGCGCGGCCGCATCGAGGACCAAAATCCCGTTTGAATCCTTGCCGAGTCCGAGTTCGTATTCCGAACAGATCATACCGTTCGATTCTTCTCCCCGCACTTTTACCTTTGAAAGCGTGAACGGTTTCCCTTCGGGGTCGTGTTGATTTTTCGGGACGACCGCTCCAGCCAGCCCCACCGCGACCTTTTGTCCTGCGGCAACATTCGGAGCACCGCAGACGATCCGCAGCACGGCAGACTCATGATCCCTTTCTGCAACTCGTACATCGCAAAGGGATAGTCTGTCTGCGTTCGGATGTTTCTTGACCGACAGCACTTCGCCTACGACGAAATTGTCAAAGACCCGGCCGAGATGTTCAATCCCTTCCACTTCCAATCCTACCGAAGTGAGTTTCTGCGCCAGATCTTCCGGGCTGATTTTAAATTCAATGTAACGGCGTAACCAATTGAGGGATATACGCATAGGTGCTCAGATTAAAACTGCTTTAGAAATCTAATATCGTTCTCAAACAAGAGGCGGATGTCGGAAATGTTGTGGCGCAGAAGCGTTGTCCGTTCGACGCCGATCCCAAATGCGAACCCCGTAAACTCCTCAGGATCGTAGCCGACATTTCTGAGAACGTTCGGGTGTACCATTCCGGCTCCAAGAATCTCAAGCCAGCCAGAATGTTTGCATACGCGGCAGCCCTTTCCGGAGCACAGGAAGCATGTGATGTCCATTTCCAGGCTTGGCTCAGTGAACGGGAAGAAGCTGGGGCGGAATTTATACTTCAGGCTGCTTCCATAGAATTCCCGGGCAAAGGCGACGAGCGTCCCCTTCAACTCGCTGAAGCTCACATTTCTGTCGACGTACAGCCCCTCAACCTGGTGAAAGAGGCAGTAGCTTCTGGCGCTGATGGCCTCGTTCCGGTAGACGCGTCCCGGCATGATCACGCGCAGGGGGGGGCGCCGTTCCTTCATCACTCGGATCTGGACGGGCGACGTGTGCGTCCTGAGCAGAATAGTATCCTCAATAAAAAAAGTATCCTGCATATCGCGGGCAGGGTGATCGGGGGGAAAATTCAGCGCCTCAAAATTGTGGTAGTCATCCTCGATTTCGGGACCATCGACGATACTGAATCCCATGGAGGTAAAGATCGATGTGATGTCGCTGAGGGTCTGGGTTATCGGGTGCAGGCTGCCGATGTGAGGTCTTCTCCCCGGAAGGGTCAGGTCGATAAAACTCTGCCGTGTCGGGGTCGCGGACTCGACCTTCTCTTTGGCCGATCGATACAACGAATCGGCGAAAGTGCGAAGCTCGTTCAATTGCTTGCCGAGGCCCGGCTTCGATTCGGGGGGAACGGACTTGAGCTCATCGAAAAGATTGCCGACGCGTCCTTTCCTTGCGAGGAACTCGATCCTGTATTTTTCCAGCTCATCCGATGACGTAATTTTTTCGGATGCCGTCAGGGCAGCGGCGCGTACCGACTGAATTGATTGTTCAAGAGTGGTCGAAGATTCGGTCATGATGCTGTTGTTCCGGATAAAAACAAAACTTCCCGTCCATACCGAACACATGGTATGGCGGGAAGCAATGATCAGGCTTTTACAAATTTTACAATTTCTGCAAATGCTTCGGGATTTCCGGCGGCGAGTTCAGCAAGAACCTTGCGGTTGATGTCGACCTGTTTCTTATGCATGCCGTCGATGAGTGCTGAATAGGTCATTCCGTGCAGGCGGGCCGCGGCGTTAATGCGGGCGATCCACAGTTGGCGGAATGTTCTCTTTTTCGCTTTCCTATCCCTGTAGGCGAACTGATAGCCCTTGTCGACGCTGTGCTTGGCTACCGTCAGGACTTTGCTTCTCGCACCCCAATAGCCTTTCGCTTCTTTCAAAATTCTCTTGCGACGGCGATGGGAGGCAACTTTGTTCTGCGAACGTGGCATAGTTGCTCTTTTCTCCTTTAGTGAATGTGATTAGATGTGAATTAGAAACTTCGTCAGACGACCAACAAGCGCTTGATCTTCTGTTCATCGACGCCGGAGATCAATCCGGGGCGGCGAAGATGCCGTTTGCGTTTCGTCGATTTGCTCGTCAGGATATGGCGGCGGTTCATCTTGTGGCGCTTGATCTTGCCGGTCCCGGTGACCTTGAAGGTCTTGCGGGCGCTCCGGTGCGATTTCATTTTAGGCATGGTTTTCCTTCGTGTTATGCTGGTTTATTTTCTGTGGCTACTTTTTCCGTCTTCAGTTTGCCCGACTTATCGGGGGCGTAGAAGATGATCATGCTGCGTCCTTCCATATGGAGGGGTTGATCGATCTTTGCGACCTCGCTCAACCGTTCGGTGAGGCGGTTCAAAAGGCTTTCGCCGTGGTCCTTATACGTAATTTCCCGTCCTTTGAATATCACCGTCGCCTTTACTTTGTGCCCGTCTGCAATAAACTGCATCGCATGCTTGGCCTTGAACTCGAAATCGTGAACGTCGGTGTTCGGATGGAAACGAAGTTCCTTGACCAGGCTAACGTGCTGATGTTTCTTCTGAATTTTCTCTTTTTTCTGAAGTTCGTACTTGTATTTGCCGAAGTCCATGATCTTGCAGACCGGGGGCGTGGCATTAGGCACAACTTCGATAAGATCTTTTCCTTTTTGCTGGGCGATGGTGATCGCTTCGCGGGGCGTCATGACTCCGAGCTGCTGCCCGTTGTCGTCGATGACCCGGATCTGCGCGATCCGAATCTCGTCGTTGATGCGAGGGCCTTTACTTTTAATGCGGGTATCTCCTATGCCGTGATAGATTTTTGTTGTATTTCGTTCTGGAGCTGTTCAATAAATCTTGCCGGAATGACGCTGCCCAAATCGCCTTTTTTGTGCTGGCGGACGGACGCCGTCCCTGCCGCCTTCTCCTTCTCGCCGACGACAACCATGTACGGAACTTTTTTCAGCTCCCAGTCGCGGATTTTGTATCCGACCTTCTCGTTCCGATCGTCAAATTCCGCCCTGATATCGGCCTTCTTCAGGCTTTCGAGAATGGACGTTGCATATTCTGCGTGTGCGTCGGTGATCGGAATAACGACCGCCTGCACCGGAGCGAGCCAGAGCGGGAAATCCCCCGCAAAATGTTCGATGAGAATGCCGATGAATCTCTCGAATGACCCGAACGGAGCGCGGTGGATGATGACGGGGCGGTGCTTCTGACCGTCGGCCCCGGTGAATTCCAACTGAAATCGTTCGGGCATCACATAATCGACCTGCACTGTGCCGAGCTGCCAGGTTCTTCCGATGGCATCCTTCACCATGAAGTCGATCTTCGGTCCATAGAACGAAGCCTCGCCGATTCCGACGAAATAGGTCAGCTTCATCTCGTCCGCAACTTCTTTGATCTCCCGCTGCGCTTGTTCCCAAAACGCGGCATCGCCCCCGAATTTATCGACGTTCTTGTCGTCGCGGAAAGAAAGCCGCGTGGTGACCTCCATGCCAAATGTGCGGAAGACAAATTGGGTCAGCTCGACCGTTCGTGCGATCTCCTGTTTCAATTGATCATGCGAGCAATAAATGTGGGCGTCATCCTGTGTAAAGCCGCGAACGCGCGTCAGTCCGCTCATCTCGCCGGATTGTTCGTATCGGTACACAGTGCCAAATTCCGCCAGGCGGATCGGCAGGTCGCGGTACGACCGGGGCTTCGCGGAATAGATCTGATGATGATGCGGACAATTCATCGGCTTCAGCAAAAACTGTTCTCCATCCTCCATCGTGATCGGCGCGAATTGAGAGTCCTTGTAATACGGATAGTGCCCCGACGTCTTGTAGAGCTCTAAATTCGCGATATGAGGAGTGACAACAGGAAGATAGCCTCGTTTCCGCTGTTCTTCGCGCAAGAATTTTTCCAGCGTTTCGCGGATCACCGTTCCCTTCGGCATCCAGAGCGGCAGACCGGCACCCACTTTCGGGGTCAAAAGAAATAATTCCATCTCGGCGCCGATCTTGCGATGGTCTCGTCGCTTGGCCTCCTCGATCCTGAAAAGATAGTCGTCGAGTTCTTGCTTCGTCGGGAAGGTGATACCGTAGATCCGCTGAAGCATTTTATTCTTCTCGTTGCCGCGCCAATAGGCTCCCGCAACGTTCATCAGTTTGATGAACTTGATCTTTCCTGTCGAGGGAATGTGAGGACCATAGCACAGGTCGGTGAAATCTCCCTGATGATACATGCTGATCGATTCCCCCTTGAACTCATTCAGCAATTCCAGTTTGTACTGATCCCCTTTCTTCGTGAAATAATCGACGGCTTTTTCCCAGGGGACCTCTTCACGCTGAAACTTCTCGTCCCGCTCAGCAAATTCCCTCATCTTTGCTTCGATCGCGGCAAGGTCCTCGCTCGTCAGGGAGTGGTCCCCCATATCGATATCATAGTAGAAGCCGTTTTCGATCGACGGGCCGATGCCAAACCTGGTTCCGGGGAACAGTGTTTCGACCGCTTCGGCCATCAAGTGGGCGGAGCTGTGCCAGTACGTCGATTTTCCTTCCGGAGAATCCCATGTATTAATCTTGACCGCAGCGTCGCCGTTGATCGGGCGGCTGAGATCCCATACTTCGCCGTTGACAGTTACCGAAAGAGCGTTCTTCGCCAAACCGCGGCTGATCCCCTCTGCGATCTGAGCCCCGGTTATCCCGCGTTCGAATTCTTTTTTGCTGTTGTCCGGAAAAGTTATCGTCACTGTGTTCATCACATCACAACCTAAAAAATAAAAAATCGGAGAGAGCTATCTCCGATTCACAAACTGATTCTTTCTCGCTGAATTCCGCTATGAATCACTTCCAGTATATGCTCCCTTGTTTAACTATAAATTAGCTAAAAACGAAGAAACATGCAACAAACAATCGCCATTTAAGGCGTCATTCCCGTCCTTTTTGCAGGATGGGGAGGTATTTCCCCTATAAATTTGCAAAAATGAAGTTGGTCATCAATGTATAAAGATTAAGACGGGTCACGCCTCCATAGATACCATGATTTTTATCGGGGTAAAACCGGACCGAGAACTGTTTGTTGGCCTTTTCAAGCGCAGAAACAAAGTTCGCCGAGTTCTGAAAATGAACATTGTCGTCGCTCGTTCCGTGGATCAATAAGAAATTTCCTTTAAGTTTTGCAGCGTGGGTGATCGGCGAGCTCTCCGCATATCCCTCCGGATTATTCTGAGGAGTGCCCATATAGCGTTCTGTGTAAATGTTATCATAATACCGCCAGCTGGTGACCGGGGCAACGGCGATCGCAGTCTTAAAGTAATCAGCGCCGTTGAGAATCACCATGCTTGTCAGATAACCGCCGTAACTCCATCCCCAGATGCCGATCCTGGATCTGTCAACGTACGGGAGCGAGCCGAGATACTTCGCTCCTTCCACCTGGTCATGCACTTCCCACTTCCCCAAATTTCTGTATCCGGCCGTCTTAAAGGCTTTTCCGCGTGCACCGGTTCCACGATTATCGATCATGAAGATCAAATAGCCGTGCTGCGTCAAATAGGTGTACCAAAGAACATCCGACGTCCGTTCCCATCTGTTGACAACGACCTGAGAGCCGGGACCGCCGTATGTATAAACGAGAACCGGGTATTTTTTTGTTGAATCGAAATCAGCCGGCTTCATAATCGCCGCGTTGAGCCGGACGCCATCGGACGTCGTTACCGAGAGGAATGAGGTCTTCCCCAGTTGAAGATCGTTAAGGGCCGGAATAGCGCCTTCCACGACGGTAGCGATCGGCCTTCCGTCATTCCTGAGGATTGCTACGGACGGAGGGGTCGAAATATTTGAGTACGTGTCGAGGAAATATTCCATGGAGGGGGAAAAATTTGCCGCATGTGTTCCGGCCTTTGCCGTCAGCCGGGTTTTACCTTTCCCGTTCAATCGGATCTTATAGACCTGCCGTTCAAGTGGGGACTCTTCCGTGGAAGAAAAATACAGTTCGCCGTTCTCTTCATCCACGCCGTAAAATGATTCCACTTCCCACTCCCCTTTTGTAATTTGGTTAAGAAGCGTCCCATCGTTTTTGTAGAGGTAGAGATGACGATAGCCGTCGCGTTCGGAGGGCCAAATAAATTTCCCATCCTTTAAGAACGTAAGGTCGTTCGTCACGTCGATCCATTTGTCGTCGGATTCCGTTACGACGGCTTTGGTCGCCCCGGTGGCGATCGTGGCATACAGGAGCTCGATGGTATTCTGCGCGCGATTCAGCCGCTGAATCGAAAGGACCGACGGATCTTTCGTCCAATTCATTCTTGGAACGTAAATATCGTCGTTCGCGCCAAGGTCCATCCACTGCGTTGTACCAGTCTGGACATCGACAACGCCGATTTTGACGATGGAGTTCGGTTCACCCGCTTTCGGATAACGCATCGGTATCAATGTTGGGTACAGGGAATCCCATTCGGTCATCGTGTATTCAGGGACGCGATTTTCATCGAGCCGCCAAAACGCAATGTGTTTGCTGTCCGGAGACCATTGCCAGCCGTCCGAAATTTCAAATTCTTCTTCGTAGACCCAATCGAACTTTCCGTTGATGACATGCTCTGCCCCGTCCTTTGTCAATTGATGCTCTGTGCCGGATGCAATATCGATCACGATGATATTATTTTGACGGACCAGACCAACAGAATTTCCATCCGGAGAGAATTTTACATTGTATTGAGGCTCAGTGACGTTGGTAAGACGGCGGAATAATTTGGACTGCAGGTCGAATAAAAAGACATTGCCTGCGGGCGTTAGACGCGACAAATATTCCCTCTCCGGCGGCGCAGAGATGAAGAGAATTTGTTTCTCGTTCGGAGACCACTGGTACGTCGTAAAACGAAACGGCGGGTCGTTTTGATTCAGCTTTAATGACACCGTGCTGAGGATCAACGCGCTTGATTTCTTTTTGACATCATAAGCATAGATGCTTGTGGCCTTTGCGGTCGTATCTCTTTCGGTGTACGAAAAGTGTGCCCCGTCTTTCATCCAATGGATGCCGCTGAGCGTTTTCCCTGTATATTTGCCGGAGCTAAAAATATCCTCAAGGGTCAGCCCCTTTTTATCGGTCTGAGCAGAGAGAGTAACGCAAGCAACAGCGATGACAAAGAGTGTTTTATACGGAGAAAATAGAGCGCGCATGGAGGGTCCCATAGAATAGATCAAATCGTGAAAGTTAAATTGAAAATTTCGAAAGGCATGTTGCGTAAGGGGCAAAAAAGGCAAGCCGGTATTCGACGTTGGCACGCGGGCTGATGAGGCATCAGTGTTTGTTATGCTGAGGGACGATATGAATTTCATCCAATTTTTTTGTCACCATCGTTGAAAGGCTGCGCATCGAACTGACTCCCGAGGCGATAACTTCGAGCCCTTGCTTCAATTCCGTGAAAATATCCTTACTCTCCTGCTCCTTCCCTTCCTTCACGGTTGCCAGCAACGCGTTTTCATGCCGCTTCAGGGCAGAAGAAAGGTCTCCAAGGCTTTTTTCCACCAACTGGCCGATGGAGTTCACCGTATCATGGAATGTCCTGAGCGAATCAAGTTCGTGCTGCTTTTCAAGGAGGAGGCGTTCTTTCGCATCATTCTCGATAATTTGCTTCCGATACTGATACCGTTCGTATACACTCTTGATCGCGAGCGAGAGCCGCTCGATATCGAGATGATCCTTCCGGATGTAATCGTAGACTCCCAGTTGCAGGGCTTCAATCGCTGTCGACTCGGAACCTGCGGCAGTCACAAGAATGACCGGCGTCGAAATCTTTTGCTTATGCATCCATTCGAGGACATCCATTCCCGACATCTCCCCCATCCGGTTATCGAGAAGGATGACGTCGAAGGTCTCTCTTTTTAAGAGATCAACCGCTTCTTCGCCGGACGCGCACGACTCAATGACAAAGGTACTCGTCATTTTCAGCCCCATTTCGATGCTGAGGCGGAATGAATCTTCATCATCAACAAGAAGGACGCGAAGCGATTGCGACTCTGTCATCAGTATCTTTCAATCCTAGTTCGAAAAAAAAGCCAGACTAATCAAGACATAAAGTAAGGCAAAAAAACTCAAAACTCAACCCGAGTTGGGGCGTGGGACAGCTTACATAAATGCCATAACGCAATACGGTCGGCGTGGGGGGCAAACGATGCAAAATCTTTGCAGGTCAATGTAACACCGGAGAGTTCGGAAAGCAACCGCTTCCCCGTCCGGGCAGCGGTTTTTTTTGAATGACATATGAGAGGAATGTTCACCCAGATCCCGGCGAAAAGGAGCGGGGCGCGAAGCCCTCTTTATCCCAAAGGAATGGCCTGACCAGACGAGCTGCGCTTGCTCCCCGGAGGGGTCCTTTGGGAAAAGGATGAGCCGTCGCGGCGGAGTCGAACGGCTGCAGCGTGTATATTTTCTTCAATCCGTCCAGCCATCCAAAAGACGCTACACTCCCCCGCCTGGAAATACATTCGTCTGGCTTGATTCTGCATCCGATTCCTGCTACATTTATTCGGTAAACGTAGACCGGCGCGTCTCCGAGCCGGTGCAAGCCTCCGATGCTCCCCCATGACGGAGGTTTTCGTTTTTAGATGCACGTCCGCGCCTCAATGCAATCACCTGAGAGTATGATAACAGAGAGAGATTTGTCGCAGTACGAGTTTACGCACGATCACCCTTTCAAGAATTTCCTTCACATTTACCGGGGAGAGTACCGTAAGATCGCGGTGGCGGTCATTTTCTTCACGATCAAGCACTCTCCAGTTTGGTTTCTTCCGGTCGTCATTGCAAGGATCATCAACATTATCAGCGATACAAGCAAGTATTCCTCCGGTGATCTATGGCTTGTCGGGGGTGTCTTCTTTCTCATCATTATTCAGAATATTCCGATGCACACGCTCTATGTGCGGGTATTCAGCGGTGCGGTCAACACAATGCAGTTGAACCTGAGGTCAGCGATCGTTAAGCGGCTTCAGGAGCTGTCCATTTCCTTCCACGATAAATATCAATCCGGCAAGCTTCAGACCAAGATTCTCCGCGACGTCGAGACGCTGGAGATCCTCTCCCGGAACCTTATGAATTCCGTTCTGCCGGCCATCCTCACGATCGTTTTCGCCTTCTCATTCACCGTCTTCAAACAGCCGATCGTCGCACTGTTCTACTTGGTTTCCGTTCCCGTCTCCTCGAGCCTTGTTTTTTTGTTCTCAAGAAGGATGACAGCCAGGAATATGGAATACCGGAATGAGATCGAATCGCTTTCGGCGAACGTCATTGAAATGATCCAGATGATCCCGATCACGCGCGCACATGGGGTGGAAGAGGTCGAAGTCTCGAAAATGAATTCCCGTCTGGAAAATGTAAAAAACAAAGGAATCCGTCTTGAGATGGTCGGTGCGATCTTCGGAGCGAGTTCGTGGACGTCGTTTCAGGTGGTGATGCTGGTCTGCCTGATGTTCAGCGCATTTCTCGCGTATCGAAAGACGATCAGCGTCGGCGATGTTGTTTTGTTCCAGAGTTTCTTTGCGATGATCGTCGGCGCAGTAAACCTGATCCTGAATTCGTACCCGGAGCTCGCCAGAGGATTTGAATCGATCCGCTCGATAAGCGAGGTCCTCGAATCCCCCGATATAGAACAGAACGCAGGCAAACGCCCCGTTGATTCGGTGAAAGGCAATTTCACTTTTGAAGACGTCAGCTTTACGTATGAAAAGAGCCTGTCTCCTGCCGTCAAAAATTTCTCCTGCCGGATACATGCCGGAGAATCGATAGCATGCGTCGGCGAATCGGGATCAGGAAAGACCACGCTGATGAGTCTCGTCATCGGATTCCGTCGTCCGACATCGGGGAGGATCTTGCTCGACGGCGTCGACATGAAGGAATTGGACCTGCGACAGTACCGCCGGTTTCTTGCGGTGGTGCCGCAGACCCCCCTTCTTTTCAGCGGATCGGTACGCGAAAATATTGTCTATGGACTTCAGTCGATCGATGATCGACGCATTTGGGAGGCCTTGCAGATGGCCAATGCCGTTGACTTTGTTTCGAAAATGCCGCACGGGCTCGACTCCAAACTCGGCGAATTGGGGACACGGCTTTCCGGCGGACAGCGGCAGCGGATTTCAATTGCGCGGGCGCTAATACGGGACCCGAGGGTGATCATTCTTGACGAGGCCACCTCCTCGCTCGATGTCGTCTCGGAATCACTAATTCAGGAAGCGATACAACGGCTTATTCGGGGGCGAACGACATTCATCGTCGCGCATCGGCTCTCGACCATTCGCAATGCCAACCGTATTCTAGTGCTCAAGAACGGAGTGTGCGTAGAATCGGGGAGCCATAAAAAACTGATGAAATCGAAGGGAGAATTTTACAGATACAAACTGCTGCAGCAATAGATCGGGCTGTCGGTCGGGGGAAGGATCTGTGGGCCCTAGAGGATTCGAACCTCTGACCTCTACCGTGTCAAGGTAGCGCTCTAAACCAACTGAGCTAAGAGCCCGATATTACAATCCGCAGGCTTGAAGCGAAGTCCCGTTGGGACTGAGCTAAGAGCCTGAGAGGAACCGGGTATTTTGTCTGTTTCTTAACGTCGAGTGCTTCTGCAAAAACGAAAATCCGTAAGGCTCGTTTAACGGTCGCACCGGATTATGAATTTAATATAATAATCGATTCTGGTTGAATCAATAAGAAAATTCTTCAATGCAGAAATATTATTGATGTCACAACATAAACGGTCTTTCCGTTTCCGCAGATCCTCTTTGGCGTTTCTGTTCCAAAACTCCTGTGGTGCCGGCCGTCGCTGGACAGCACGCAGTTGATGATTTGGGTATAAATAACCTATTACCAGGATCAAAAGGTTCTTCTAGCTTTTTTCCCTTTCTATTTTTGTCAATCGTATTGCGTGACGTATCCATCCCTGCTCCAATACTTCTTCTTCCTTGATTCGGTGCATCCGAGCCCCAAGCACTTCAGTCCTGCCAAGATAGCCGATAAGTTTTGTTGGATTACTTCTCTCGACGACGGGAAGCCTGCCAATATTGTTCTGCAGCATTTTCGTTGACGCTTCATGCAATGTTTCGTCTGGATATGTCAAAATCAATATAGTGTTCCCCGCCTCGGAAACGGTTACGGGGTATTCGGAATGAAGTTCGCCGGATCGAAGAACATCCCCTTGTGTGATGATCCCGACCAATTCTTCATTTTCATTTTGCATAAAGACCGCTTTATGCTTTGTTACCGATGGATCCCCTCTCACAATGCGATCTGCCAACACAGAGACCGGCAGTGACGAGGGTATTGTTTGAGGTTCCTTGTCCATGACTTTTACCACCGTTGTTTGTTGAAGAATGTCCGCCTCATAGTCGCCGTGCACCCGCAGGCCGCGCCGCGCGAGTTTTTCCGTCATGATGGAATTCTTCATCAACAGTAATCCAACAGCGTCCGCAATGACGCAGCCAAGCATCAGGGGTAAGATGGCATTGTAGTCCCGCACGATTTCAAATGCAAAAATAATGAACGTAAACGTCGCTCGTGATGCGGCGCCGAACATCGCTGCCATTCCCACCAACGCAAATGCCGACAGCGATAGATGGAGGCCGGGAAACAACGAGTTCATGATCAGCGCGAAAGAGCCTCCAAGGGCAGCTCCCACCATGAACATGGGTGCGAGGAGCCCCCCCGATGTACCCGAACCGAGCGAAACAATTAACGCCAGGCTTTTTAACAATACAATGGCAAGAAGCACGACCAGCGTGAGCCGTTCGTTGAGAATATCGGAAATCGTGTCGTAGCCAACACCGAGCACTCGGGGCAGAGCGAGTGCGATAACACCGAGGCCAAGTCCGCCGATTGCAGGCCACCACATTTCGTCGATCGGAATGCGCAATTTGGACAGCCGCTCGAACTGATCCTCAATCCAGTAGAACGCATTGGTGAATACAACCGCGGCAAGGCCGCATAATAAACCGAGGACGATGAACATCGGGAGAGAATTCGGAATTCCAAAATCCACTTCGCCCATATTGAACATCGGGCCACGGCCCATGAACTGGAAATGTACCGCCGTAGCGGTGGTTGTAGCGATCACGAGCGGGATGAACGAGCGCGCTTTGAATTCAAACACGAGCAGTTCAATAGCGAGGATGACGGCGGCAATAGGCGTGCTAAACGTCGCTGCCATTCCTGCGGCGGCTCCGCAAGCAAGCAAAATCTTTCGTTCAGCGGCTGTAGTGTGAATAAATTGACCCACCAAAGATCCCAATGCGCCGCCGGTCTGAATGATGGGGCCTTCAGCTCCGAACGGGCCGCCGGTGCCGATTGCGATGGCCGCCGATAAGGGCTTAAGAATCGCAACTTTTGGATCTATTCGACTACGATTCGTAAGAACGGCTTCCATTGCCTCAGGAATTCCATGCCCCTTGATCTTTGAGGAACCGTATTTGGCCATCAATCCTACAATAATGCCTCCTAAGACGGGAACGATCACCACCCAATACCCCAGGATATGCGACTGAAGTTTTGGAATTTCAATTGAAACACGGTGAAAGAAAACAAGATTACTTACTATGGCAATGAGCGTGTACAACCCGTATGCGGTGAAGCCCGCAGCGATACCGATAATGGAAGCTAAAAGCGACATAAAAAGCATCCGGGAGTTCTCAGTTGACTTGCTGGCAGTAGCCGGAATATTTGGATCTTTGATTTTCATTTTCCCTTCTCAAAATGGTTCTAGAATGAATACCGTGATTGAAGACTCATGTTAATGGCGAGAATTCGGACGATCAATAAATCGATATGCCGCAACCTTAACTCGGTCATTCACCAAGAACCAGGCGATGGCATAAGCCCAGATTGCGGCAGCCCACCCCCAGCCTATCGGAGGCATCAACACTCCGTAGACGGCGATCAGCGTAGCAATGAGCTGCGTTCCGAGTACTGCAAAAATTAGGACGCGAGCAGGGCGAGTCGACCAGAATGGGCCGCGAGTCCGTGATAGAAAAATAGTCAAATGCCCCGCCACTGATAGCTTTAGATACATTAATGGTTGGATAAAATCCCGGCTGAGATGAAAGACGCGTTCACCGAGGTAAAAAAGTCCAAAGGATGCAAAAACTCCCATCACTCCCAGGATCGACGCAATGCCCAGCACCGTGCGCATGTTCCACGCTTCTGGTTCGTTGGAGTACCGCGCCACGTCATAAGCGATCGAGAGGATAGCTCCGTCATTTAGCAATGCGAGAAGAACGATCATGACCGCCGTCACCGGATAGAAGTCAAAGATGAGAATCGAAAAGGTCATGAATAACAACACGCGGACAGTTTCTCCGATGCGATAGATGGCGTAGCTGTTCATTCGTTGGAATATCTTGCGGCTCTCTTTGATCGCATCGATGATAACTGACAACCCCGGCGACAGGAGTATGATTGAGGCAGCCGCACGGGCAGCGTCAGTGGCGCCTGCGACTGCAATCCCTGCGTCGGCTTTCTTCAACGCGGGTGCGTCATTGACGCCGTCGCCGGTCATTCCGACAATATGGTTCCGTTCCTGCAACACACTGACGATCCTGAACTTGTGCTCGGGGAAGACCTGCGCAAAGCCGTCTGCTTTTTCAATGATGTCCCTAAACTGCTCAGTCTCTAATTTTTGGTCAGCTACGAAACCGCTGGCGTCCAGAATGTTGGACCCCAGCCCGAGCTGCGTGGCGATTTCTTGTGCGATGGAACGCTGATCACCGGTCACCATCTTGACATTCACTCCCATACTTCGAGCTGTTTCGATTGTTTCTTTGGAATCTACTCGCGGCGGGTCTAACAGCGGGAGTATCCCGAGAAACTGCCACATACCTTCTGCATCCGTCCGTGCTACAGCAAGCGAGCGGTAACCTCTCGAAGCAAATTCATTTGTTACCTTCTCTACTACTGGACCAACCGACGATGCATTCGATGCCAACGCGAGTATTACCTGCGGCGCACCCTTTGAGACATTGAACGTCTTCCCATCAGGGGATGTTACTGCGGCCTCCGTACGCTTATGAACGGGGTCAAAGGGTTGAAAGTGAGTCACGCGGTAGCTATTGAGCACTTGACTGTCCTTCAAACCGCTCAATATGGCCAGGTCAATTGTATCATCATTTTCGGCACGCGACGCAAGGGCAGCACTTAGAATCACATCCGAAACAGCTATCCCGGAGATGCAGAAGGGATCACCGAGGGTCAGTTTGTTTTGCGTCAGTGTACCAGTTTTATCTGAACACAAAATATCCATCCCAGCCAGCTCTTCAATGGCAGCCAAGCGGCTGACAATAGCTTGTTTCCGCGAAAGAAGCCGCGCTCCGACAGACATGGTGACCGATAACACAGTAGGCATGGCGACTGGAATAGCGGCTACGGTCAACACGAGGGCAAACTGCAGTGCCGTCGTCAATTTGTCATCGCGGACGATAGCCACGATAAGGATCAAGGCGACGAGGACAATGGCCATGATAATAAGGTAGTTGCCTATTTTCAGCACGGCTTTTTGAAAATGGCTGACCGTGTGCGCCGTCTGAACTAGTTGTGCCGTTTTACCAAAAAAAGTTTTTGATCCCGTCGCGTAGATCATTGCTTCGCTCTCCCCCCTGCGGATGATCGATCCGGAGTAAATTGTTCTACCGGACTCGCGCGTGACCGGTAAAGATTCACCTGTCAAGGCGGATTGATCAACTTCAACGGACTCGCCTTCCAATACGTAAGCGTCCGCTGGAACAATGTCCCCAAGCCGCACACGGATCGTGTCTCCCGGCACTAATTCCCTTGCTGCTATCGACCTCCACTTACCCGCACGACGAACGCGGGCCTTAAGGGCCAGCTTGGCCTTCAAAGCGGCTATTGCATTGCCGGCTTGATATTCCTCCCAGAAGCCAACCCCCGCGTTAGCAATCATCAAAACGAGGATGATGAAGAAATCCGGCCAGTGTTGCACGACCGCCGACAGTACAGCTGCCGATTCGATCATCCAGGGAATTGGACCCCAGAAATAGGAGAGAAATTTGAGATAAGGATTGGCCCTCTTCTCAACGAGCTCGTTATACCCGTACTGAGTCAGGCGCCGTTGTACCTCAGCTTCGCTAAGCCCCTCAGCGGAAAAACCAAGCTCCATCTTGGCTTCCGAAAGAGGAAGGGCAGCCCAGTCTGATGGACGTCCGGGCGATGACGATGTTTGATCGTTTCGAGATACCTCGTTCATATTCAAGGGGGGTTCCTTCCATGGATTGGCGAAGAGCATTTTCAGTGTGTTCGGTAGTTCGAGTTCGAGGCCGCAGAATCAGACTGCAAAGCTAATTGCCCGACCTGCTATTGGACTGCAGCGCTCTGCTGGCTGCCAAGGCCACTGAAATCTTAGGCCTCAGATAACGGAGCGCATCAAGTACTTCTTTCATCTCCTTTGAGAGAAGATGCTGCTTCTCAAACGCATCAAGAATGTGATGAGCCCCCGAGCGAACATAAGGGGAATCGAATTTCGTCTGAAGGACTCGCAGCAGAGGCACGAATGCGTGTTGTTTCAGCGCAATAAGTCCTTCTGCGGCCAGCCACCTGATTTCCTCATTATCATCGGTCAAAACATTCACAAGAACGCTTGATGCCACCGGGTCGGCGATGCTTCCAATTGCCTTGCATCCCTCCCAACGCAGATGTTGCTTGCGGTTTGAGAGCAGGCTGATAAGGTAAGGCATAGCGGGTCTGCCGATCTTCACCAATTCTCTTCTCGCGCGCTCCCGCTCCATCCCATTTCGATTGGATAATTGTGTAATGAGTCCTTCGATACTTTCCTTTGTTTTCATGGTAGCATTGCTTGAAAATTATATTTTCATCTTTTGGACTTACGGAATTCACGTTGTCCCATTTCTTCAGCGATGATTCCGCTGCGAGCCAAATCAATAATCGCAGATGGCGCCAGAAGGAGGAATCGCGAAATATTTCGCAGTCTGCTTCTTAGCTTAATTTAAACTCCGGCCGAAGGATAGCTTCTTCCATAGGTCGGTTGAAGGTGATATTCAGAACTAGGATTTGAGGCTACGAACGAGGAGGTGCACGAAAAGCGTTAGACGGAGAGAAAGGTGCAGGGATCGGAAGAATTGCGGATTGGATTTCAAAGGACAGCTCAGGAGTGATAACGCTGACCCATGGCTCGGCAGCGCAAACGATGTGGTCGCTGGAGAATAATTCTGGCGTTGTTAGATGTTTATGAGACGTCCAATAGGGACTCTCATCAATGTCAATACTTCGTTCATTCTGGAACGAAAGAGAGTTGTCAAATTTACCATGGAGCATTTGAACAAGAGGAACCCTTGGGCTAAGGATTCCAGTTCCCAAATATGCTCCGAGAACTACCCCTATGATAATACGGCCGAGTCCGGAGCTTTTCATAACGCGAAATGAGAAAATTTCATATACAACTTGATTAACAGAATAGGGCGTCTCATAGTTTCATCAGCTCAACTTCCTTCCCATAGGAAATAACATAGTCTATTCCCCGGATTATTGCAAACTACGAAATGCCCGTTTCCGGGCTGTTTTAGCGTGAAGACTTGGGGAATATGCTTTATCCACGTCTTGGTCCGCTGCGTAAAATATTCCAAAACTTCCCGTGAAAAATTATGGTCACCCGTCCGACCAAATGACATCACTCGCTTGAGCCAATTCATGGGCATGTTTTTCCTCAGAGGCGTATCCCTGCGGGCGACCTTCTTAAAAATGCATCCTGTGCGGCAACGAATTCTTACGGGACAAATAATTTAGAAATCTCACCCCCCTCCGTCTATCGTTGCATCCCAATCGTTCGTCTTGAGTTAATGCTTGGGCCTCTAAACAGTTATCGATCGAATCGTGAATGTCAAAATCCTATTTATCACCCGTATTATTTTACCAGCAAAAGCTTTTTCGTCTCGTTAAATGTTCCGGCCCGTAGCTGATAAAAATAAACGCCGCTCGGCATGTCTGCCGCATTCCACTGCCGAGAATAACTTCCAGCCGGTAATACGCCGGAAACAATCGTTGATACTTCTCTTCCCAGCACATCAAAAATTTTCAATGATACGTATGACCGGGTTGGAAGAGCAAATGAAATCGTTGTCGTTGGGTTAAACGGGTTTGGATAATTCTGTGAGAGCGTAAATATAGTCGGTATTCCACTCTTGGTCGCTTTTACAGCATCATCAGGGATCATCTCATTCAAGTACCGCTTCCAAACCCCGCCCCCATACGTCCCCGCAAAAAGATTTGACCCTATCACGGCAAGAGAGCTGATGTTAGTATTAGTCATGCCTGTATCGACCGCTTTCCAATTTGCGCCGTTATTGCCAGAAAGGAATATACCCCCATTTGATACGCCTGTATAAACTGTCCCTGCAAAAACATACCCGCCGATAACAATAAGGGATGAAACATTATTGTTTGTTAAACCGGCGGCTTCCCAGCTTTTGCCGTTGTCTGTGGAAAGGTAAACGCCCTCCCCGGTCGCAGCAAAGAGTCTCGTACCTTCACCGGCAAGGGCAAAGACTATTTCGTTAGACAATCCCGTGCCCGGTAAAGTCCAGCTCTTGCCGTTATTCGTTGAGA
Organism: Bacteroidota bacterium; assembly: GCA_035506275.1. Classification (NCBI taxonomy): domain Bacteria; kingdom Pseudomonadati; phylum Bacteroidota; species Bacteroidota bacterium. Next base: position 69,427 of record DATJPT010000010.1, on the reverse strand, counting down.
GAAAAACACCGCCGTTTTGGGTTCCCGCAAATACGTTGGCGGCGCCAGCCTCGCCGGGGATAACTGCAAGTGAATAGACCGAGGTGTTTGTCAGTCCTGAGTCGACTGCTGTCCAATTCGCTCCGTTGTTGGTCGAAAGAAATACACCATTCCCGCTTTGCCCGTCTCCGACAAAGAGGTTCGAACCGGACACGGTGAGACAGGTGATGTAGAGGTTTGTCAATCCTGAATCCAGCAAACTCCAGCTCGTGCCGTTGTTCGTTGAACGAAGGATGCCGTGTTGAAATCTCATTCCAGCGAAGAGATCCGTGCCGGATTGGGCTAACGCATCAACATAAGAATACGGTCCAATACCTGAGTCCGCCGTCAACCAGCTGTTTCCGCTGTCTGTGGACAGCTGAATGCCGTTTTCACCTGCAAAGATATTCGAACCGAACCCGCCAAGGGCGGAGATCGAAGTACCCGTTATCCCCGTGCTTGCCGCAGTCCAGCTTGCGCCATTGTTCGTCGAGAGAAAAATGCCGGTGCCGGTGCCCGCGAACAGCTTTGTGCCTTTTACAGCAAGGACATTAATGTTCGTGTCCGTCAATCCATTATTCATTTGAGCCCAGGTTGTTCCGTTGTTTGTCGAAAGAAAGACACCTCTGGAAGTCCCCGCAAAGACATCCGCACCTTTCACGGCAAGAACGGTAACCGGTGTATTTTGCAACCCCGAATCAACTGCCATCCAGTTTTCACCGTTGTTCGTCGAGAGAAAGACACCGCCGTAAGGATGTGGCGCCTGGTCAACCGGGACTGGAACTGGCAAAGTTGTTCCGACAAAAAGGTTCGTGCCGGATATGACAAGGGTGTTGACAATATTATCTGTCAGTCCGGAATCGGACAAAGTCCAGCTGAGGCCTTTGTTCGTGGATCGATAAACACCATCATAGCCCGCGGCGACAAAAAGATTCGAATTATTCACAGCGAGTGCAGTAATGTTGCTCTTTGTTAAAAGCGTATCCCAGTTTGCGCCGCCGTTGGTGGAGAGAAAAAGTCCGCCGAAAGCCGCTGCATAAAGATTCGAGCCACTTTTGACAAGGCGCCTCACACCGTAGGGTTCAAAACCAAGGGCGGTCCAGTTCGCGCCGTTGTCGGTCGATGCAAATAACCCGCCTCCGTACGGCCCGTTCGTACCAGCAAAAAGATTCACACCATCAGCAGCGAGCGCCCAAGTACTGGTGTTTATCAATCCGGACTCCGCAGAAACCCAAGTCTGCCCATCATTCGTCGACAGAAAGACCCCGCCGCTGGCAGTACCGGCAAATATCGACGTACTATCTACAGCAAAACAAGAAATGTTACCGCCGTAGGGCCCGATTGTTTGAACCCATTGTGCCTGCAACGGATGCGCTGAAAGAGCACTCATCCAAAAAATAAGCTGAAAAATTCGTTTCATATTATTCCCCTCCAGTGCGACTGCATCATGATATTGCAGTCGCATAGTTGGTTCAATTTTTATGGCAAAAATTTCTTAGCCTCAGGGTAATTTCCTGCTTGTAGGTGATAAAAATAACCAAGTTCGAATAGAAGCTATCTGAAGAATGAAATTAGATTGACCCTTCGACTCGTCCCCTTAGGGACTCGCTCAGGGTGAACAAATGGGGGGTTCATCCTGTCCCCAAAGGACCCCTCCGGGGGGCAAGCGAATGAAACGACGCGCCGTCAAAGACCCTGCGGGTCGCAAACTCGTTGGGAGGATGAAGTGACATATTTTTGAAATAGCTTCTATCAAACTTCTATCTAAATTAAGGTGGTTTTTTTGCATCCTCCCATAAACGATAAAACCTCTTTCATTCCGCTGTACGGAATTCCAGAGGTTTCTTGATATGCTCGGTCCAACCGCACAATAGTCCTCCCCGGGAGTTCAGTTGCAGTTGACTATGCAATGATACCCCTTTTTCGGAATTAAGTCAACGAATAGCCTCAGATGGTGAAGGGTTGAAAGGGAGCAGCGCAAGAGTGCGAGAATATCTGAAATCGATCATGATGGTTTTTCTTTGAAGGCATTTAATAAGAATGACCCGGCAATCCATACAATCAATAATGCGCCATATGCCGTGTATATCACATTTCCATATTGAACAAGAGCATTGTATGTCCCAGCACGGAGGATATAGAAGACCCCAAACCATGACAGTATCCAGATGATGCTGCCGAGAAAATTGTATATCGTAAATTGTACAACTGAGTATTTTTTTATGCCGATAAATACGGCCGCGGGATTGCGGACTCCGATCAAGAACCTCAGAATGAGCAGTACGAGCGGTGTCGGAACGTGAATTGACGGAGCGGGTATCCGTTTCTTTAAGATCTCGACGTACTTATGAAGCGAATTAAAACGGTCCGCATAGAATCCGAGAGAATAATAGCATAGGAAAGAAACGTTCGATGCAATAACAGCAAACCCGCAAATCAAAAACCAATATTCAGGTTGATTGGCATAATACAACAGGCACATCAATAGTCCGGATTCCCCCCGCATAATGAATCCCACGATGAACGGTATCGATTCAACAAAGTTCATACGCGTGAACCAGTATTACTTATTCGACAATCTGGAATAAATCGTCCGCGGACAGATCCGGCGCCTACGGAAAAATCGTCGACGGCTGGTCCAGTCATCTTAATCAGCCACAAAAGCAAGATCTTAAAGGATAAATACAAAACCAGCGGCCAGGTCAAACGTAGTATGGTACTTGTCTTTCCCAACCGATGGACTAATGCCAATGAGAGTTGTTGGTCCTGTGTGAAACAGCAATGAAAGCCCAACATCAAAGACTGCCGAATTATAGCCTGGGATGACAGGGTTGCCATGAGTGTCTTTGACTTCGGCGTTCACTCTTGCATAGGAAATTCCGATTTGAGGCTGGAGCTCTATTGCGGGAGAGACTGTGATATTCCGATAGACCGACGCTCCTATCGAAAATCCGGTGGGCTCCGTGGTCGGGCTATTTTGGTCTAATGCGGGAGAGGTATACTTGTAACTAAGGTCCGCGGCGCTGAACGCAAGTGAGATAGCGTTTGTTGGGTCTTGTTTGACGGCAGTCAGTGTGATGGACAAAGCGATAGCAGCAGCGTAGTACTCCCGACCGTCCAACTTTTGCAAAGGTGAGATATTCGATATAGAAAGTCCAACGTCGAGAATGCTATTTATAGAATATCCCAGGGAGCCTCCTGTTGCTGACGCACTTTGATTGGAAGAGAAATCCCCTAAAACTCCTATACCGCTTTGACCTTTTTCGAGATAAACACTTTGAGAGAAGGTCTGCGACGCGAATGTCAGAATTAGAAACGAGAGAGACAAATAATGTGAAACCTTCATTAACAACCTTTCTTCTTTGATAGGATTGACTCTTATAACGAGCGGCCTCGGTTCAACTCCGCTGCGCAATTACTCTCCTTGTAAATGAAAATTACCTGAGTTGTCTTTGTGTTCAAGTGGCAGATTAAATACTTCAATACAAAGACCCCAACTCTGCACAAGCCGATTTGCAAAGGTATAACGCATTGAATGAAAATGCAAGCGGCGAGCTTTCAAGCGCGCATCGGGGGTAATTTCCATAAAAGCATTAGCTGGCAACGTCCCAAATCTCCTCCTGGCGCTAAGGGTAAAAAAGTATTCTGAAACTTCGTCGGCCTGCCCGTAACAATCACTCACTTCTCAAGATAATAAGCTCGTCGACGAATTCATGGGGCAGCCTGTTTTGCACTTTTTTCTTTGGAGTCTATTCGCTAAGTTTGATCGACTGAAGGAATTTTATTCCGCGGGCCGTCCAATGTGCCCATGCTGATATCCCAATTTGCCAACGATTCTCTCCCGCAAACCTGGAATGAAAAAGTGCTTCTTATTAGCCGTACTCTGTTCTGCAGCGATTCTCTTTTTGTACCTTCCGTCCATTGTTGGCGAGAAGTTTCTCCCACAGGGATTTAGCGCTGACGAGATCATCGTCCTTAAAAGCGCCAGAAAAATGATGCTTCTGAAAGGGGGGGATACTGTAAAAACGTACCGCATTTGCCTCGGCAGCGATCCTCTCGGCCCGAAGGAACGACAAGGAGACGGCCGTACACCGGAAGGAAGTTATTTTATTGATTGGAGAAAGTCCAAAAGTCTGTACCACCTTGCCCTGCATGTCTCTTATCCAAATCCGGCCGATATAGCGAAAGCCCGAAAAAACCATGTATCGCCAGGAGGCATGATCATGATTCATGGATTGCCGAACGGTTTCGTTGCACCGAATGATGGACGCCCTCTCCCCGATTGGACTGACGGCTGTATCGCTGTAACGAACCCTGAGATCGAAGAGATCTGGCGTTGCGTTCGCGACGGGACGAAAATCATCATTCTTCCATGAGAACAGTGGCGACGCCAACGGGTTCGTGCAGAAGAGACTACTTCGTGATCCTTTTTTGAAACCGCAAAATGCTCACGGTGAGAACAATGATTCCGAATCCAAGGAGGGCAGCTGATTCGCCCCACAATTCTCTGAGACCGACGCCTTTAAGAAATACCCCTCGGATAATGACGAAGAAATATCGCAACGGAATAATGTAAGTGAACCATCGGATGACGGCGGGCATATTCTCGATGGGAAAGACAAAACCGGAAAGGAACATCATGGGGAGGATCACAAAAAACACCGACGTGAGCATTGCCTGCTGTTGAGTGCGCGAAACCGTGGACACGAACAGTCCTGCTCCCAGCGTCGTCATTTGAAACACCATGCATAAAACGAAAATCAGCACGGCGCTCCCTTTTAACGGTACACCGAACCACAACGTCGCGACCAAAAGGACGAAAACAATATCGACGATCCCGATCAGAAAAAACGGCGCAAGTTTTCCGATGACGAGTTGATACGGTTTTATCGGCGTCACGATCAGTTGTTCCATAGTTCCTGCTTCATTTTCTTTTACGATCGCGAGCGATGTCAGAATCATGGTCAACACCATGAGCAGTAACGCGAGCACTCCCGGAACCATGAAATTGCGGCTTTTCAGTTCGGGGTTATACCACACACGCACCAGCGGATCGATCATCGCCGGTCTTCCCCCTTTCCCTTTGACCGCTTCAAATTTCTTGATGATAATGTTCTCTGAATATTGCTGGACGATCATCGAAGCATAGCTCAATCCAATCGTCGCGGAGTTCGTTTCGGAGCCGTCAGCTATAATTTGGAGCTGGGATGGAATGCCGGAAATGAGATCGTTGCTGAAATTCAGGGGAATGACGACGGCAATGGACGCCCCCCTGCTGTCGATCGCCCGGTCAACGTCGGCGTACGTTAGGGCCTGTCCGGCCAGCGAGAAGTAGCCGGACTCCGAGAATTTTCTGATGAAGTCTCGGCTCGTTGGAGAATCGTCCATGTCGTACACGATCATCGGAATATCGCGCACATCCAGCGTTGCGGCGTACCCGAGGATGATCAATTGGAAAATCGGCGCAAAAAAATTGATCGCGATCATCTTCGGGTCGCGTCGGAGCTGCTGGAACTCTTTTTGGATGAAGGTCAGGATGGTCTCCATGCGACTACCAGCTCCTCTTCTTCATCCTTGCAGCACTGACCGTTAAAACGATAGCGGCGAATACGATCAACATGATAACCTCAGGGAATATCGCCCTCAATCCAACTCCCTTGAGAATGATCCCTCTAAGAATGACCAGGAAATATCGTGCGGGGATCAGATACGTTATAGCCTGGATCACGACGGGCATGTTTCTGATCGGGAACACGAATCCTGAAAGAAGAAACGTCGGGAGCATTGTGAGCATCACGGCCAGCATGAACGCGACCTGCTGAGTTTCAGCGAGCGTCGAAATAAGCAGCCCGAGCCCCAGACAGCCGGTCAGAAAGATAAGCGTAAGAGCGAGAAGAAGAATTATGTTCCCTTTTATTGCGACGTCAAAAAGGAGATAACTCACCAGAAGGATGATGAGCGATGCCGCGAACGAAAGGATCATGTACGGGATGGTCTTGCCAAGGATGAAATCGACAGGACGGGTCTGCGAGACGATAATTTGTTCGATGGTATTCCTCTCTTTTTCGCGCACGACGGAGAGCGAAGTGGAGACGACTGCGGTCACCATCAGGATGAACGCGATCAGGCCCGGAACGAGGAATTTGGCGCTTCGAAGCTCAGGATTATACCACACCCGGGGGCGAAAATCGATCGGCATGGAAATATCAGTTCTTCCTTCTCGTTGAAGGGACTGCAGAACGATCTTGGTGGAGTATTCCTGCGTGATCGCCATGACATATCCGATGGCGGTGGTGGCGGCATTCGAGTTGGCCCCATCGGCGATGAACTGAACCGGCGCTTCAACCCCTTCCTTCAAATGATGGGAAAAATCGCGCGGGATAACGATGACGATCCTGCATTGTTCTCGCCCCAGCAGATCATCGATCTCACTTTTGTCCTTGAGTACGTACTTGAAATCGAAATATTCCGAATGAAGAAATTCTTCGGTGAACGCCCTGCTTTCACAGCTCTTTTCCTCGTCGTAAAGTGCGAGGGTCGTGTGCTTGACGTCGAAATTCAGCGCATAGCCGAACATGACGATCATGAAGGCGGGAACGACCACGAGAATGCCCAGAGTTCGTTTGTCGCGAACGACCTGCCTTAATTCCTTTTTGACTATAGCAAAAACCCGGTTGATCATAAGTGAACCATCGCATTGCTTCCGTGGAGTGCCCGGCCGGAATGACAGGCTCAAAATAAAATAGCCTCTGCCGGCGTTGCCAACAGAGGCTTCTAATTTCTCTTGCGTCACAATTCCCTGCACATAGGAGTCCCCGTTGTACCGGGGTCAATGCAACGGAACCTTTACCGTCGAAAGGAAGCAATTCGCGGGAAAGTTTCCACGCAAATATGGAGCAATTTCGCCGGAATGTCAAATGAATAGATTGCTGGGTGGTTATACAGGATGAGCATTCCCCCACTCGCTCCCAAACTCAGTTCGGAGCAGCGTCGGTATCTTGGCCTTGGCTGAAATATTTACTCCGTTCCCGATCGGAGATGAGGAATGAGGAAAACTGTAGCGCTACCCGTTGACGGCATCGGTTGCATTTTCCCCCGATTTATTTTAGTTTAGCTTCGTCACGGTGTTATTGTGGATCAGCCGTGCCCACTGAATCATCTCTGTCCATCTTTTCCGAAACGCCAAATCCGCGAGAATGCGATGAAGGATCAACGGCCTGCTTCGTTCAAAACCAGCGAGGAGCTTCCTCTTATTGATGATTACTGGGATCTATTTCAAACAACCGGTTGGAACGACGAGTATAGCTTTACAAAAGCCGACCTGGGCATTGCAATCGCTCACAGCTGGTATCGTTTGTCTATTTACGATTCAGGAACCCTCGTCGGATTCGGCAGGATCATATCCGACGGTGTTCATCATGCCCTCATTGTCGACATCATCGTTCGCCCTCAATATCAAAACAAGGGGATCGGATCCTTTATTCTGGATGGACTGACTGAAAAATGCAAATCGAACAGGATCAGGGACATTCAGCTGTTCGCTGCTGCGGACAAGCATGGTTTTTACGAAAAGCATGGATTTGTTTCCAGGCCGCACAATGCCCCGGGCATGCAATATCTCTATGCCCGCGAACCGGACCCCGCGCCGCCGCACTCATCTTTTACAGGGAACGTCTGATTGATCATTGTCGAGACAGAGCGCCTTATTCTTAGAACATGGCTGGAATCGGACCTTCTCCCCTTTTCATTATTGAACAGCAGCCCTGAAGTCATGGAGTTCTTCCCCAACACGCTGGCCGAACGTGAGACCGAGGAGCTTTATGAGAGGATAACAACGTTCATTGCGCAGAACGGCTTCGGTCTTTACGCGGCGGTAGAAAAGATGTCGAACCAGTTTATCGGATTCATCGGTCTCAATCGTCCGTCGTTTTCGTCATACTTTACGCCTTGCGTTGAAATCGGATGGCGATTGGACCAACGATATTGGAATCGGGGTCTTGCCACAGAAGGAGCAAAGGCCTGCCTCGTACATGCTTTCTCTGTTCTCGACTTAAAAGAAATTGTTTCTTTTACTTCCGTGATCAACAAAAGGTCGATTCGCGTTATGGAAAAGATCGGCATGTCGTTCGACAGTGAATTTGACCACCCGAATGTTGAACCTGGACATCCGCTCAGACGTCATGTTCTGTATAAGCTTTCGCAACGGGATTTTAACAACGCTGTGCAGAACAATGCATCAAAGGAAAACTTATGAAGATCGTTCGCCGTACGGAATATTTAGTTCTTCTTATTCTAATTACCGTGAATTATTTATATAGCCAGGAATTGCGCCACGTGCAGACGCGCATCTCCGACGGCATTGTCGAAGGAGTCGTCAGTGCCGACGGAAAGGTCCGTACGTTCAAAGGTATTCCGTATGCCGCCCCTCCGGTCGACTCGCTCCGGTGGAAGCCACCGCAGCCTCCGATACCCTGGCAGGGGGTGCTCAAAGCGGTCAACTACCAGAAGCGGGCCATGCAAGGACATATTTGGGATGATATGATCTTCCACGATGACGGGCCAAGCGAAGACTGTCTCTATCTGAATCTGTGGCTCCCCGAAAATTATCCGCACCAGAGACTGCCAGTGATGGTATGGATTCACGGGGGAGGATTTGCGGCAGGCTCTTCTTCCGAGCCGCGCCAGGACGGAGGCAATCTGTGCAAGAAAGGTGTATTGGTGGTCAGCTTCAACTATCGTCTTGGCGTGTTCGGATTCCTCGCACTCCCGGAATTGGCAAAGGAATCGGTGCATAATGCATCCGGCAACTATGGATTGCTCGATCAGGTGGCCGCTCTCCAATGGGTTCGAAAAAATATTGCAGCCTTCGGTGGCGATCCCGACAATGTAACGATCTTCGGCGAGTCTGCAGGCTCGTCGTCGGTCTGCGCTTTGATCGCATCACCCCTGGCAAAGGGGCTTTTCAAACGCGCCATCGGGGAGAGCGGAGCTTTTTTCAACCACTTCAATCCGATGCGGTCCCGTGCAGAGGCTGAAACAGCGGGAGTGGCGTTCACGCAGGGTGCATTCAGAACATCCTCTCTTGCGCAACTTCGGGCGCTCCCTGCACAGCAGATACTGGACGCCGCTCTTAAAATCCCGAGAAAGAACTTTAGGGCGGACGTTGACGGTTATTTCCTGCCGGAGGATTGCGTTTCAATCTATGCAGCCGGACGTCAGAGCCATGTTGCACTCCTTGCCGGATGGAATCTGGACGAAGGGAGCTATGGATCGTATTTCGGGCAGGACGCTCCGACCGTAGGGAATTATGCGGCGCATGCAGACACTCTCTTTGGTACAAACGCGAAGACTTTCCTCAAACTTTACCCGGCTGTCACGGATTCACAAACGAAGCGGGCGGCACAGGATTTTATGGGGGATAAATCCACTGGTTACTCTACCTGGAAATGGATCGAAACGCACCTCAACACCGGCGGCAGTCCGGTGTACCGGTACAAGTTCGAGCAAACGCTGCCGCTTCCTGCCGGTGCGGCTTCGGGATCCGAACCCCGGGCAGCGCATGCATGGGAAATTGAATATGTCTTCAGAGTACTTTCATCGAAGAATCTCACGTGGAGGGACGAAGACCATCAGGTTTCCGAGCTCATGTCTTCTTATTGGACAAATTTTGCGAAATCCGGGGACCCGAACGGCCCGGGACTGCCCACGTGGCCGGCGTATACAAAGGACGACTACCGGATTATCCATCTTAAACCGAAACCCGAAGTTACTCCGGATTACGATCGGGGAAGGTATTTGTTTTTAGATCAGGTTGGATTCGGGAAGGAATAGACGGGCAATATTACTGTCTTAGAATTTGTATCCCCCCTCCCACCCTCACTCAGGGCGGCGGAGCCGCTCATTTGTCTTTCGCGTGAAGACATCGAGAAATAGATGCCTTCAATCACCGATGAGGAGCGATCAACTCCTTGGCAATCGCTCGAATCTAAGATCGTAACAACAGCTGCCAGGCTAAATCTGTTGACATTCCAATTGAAACCCCATACATTTTGAAGTGCAGCAACACAATGTTCGCGCAATACCGACAACCTCTTTTACCGTTCGATGAAGACAGAACAACGCAAGAAGATTCTGATCGTGGATGACGAGCGCCTGACCAGAGCCGTCTTGCAGCATGACATTGTCCTTGCGGGGTACGACGTGATGACGGCTTCGAACGGACAGGAAGCAATGCAGAAAATCCGCGAGATAATCCCTGACCTGATCGTCGTGGATCTCGTTATGCCTGACATGAACGGGTTCGAAATGTGCCGAAAGATCAGGAGTTACGAAGGAACGAAGAAAACGCCGGTCATCGTGGTGAGCGCCCTTCAGAGTCAGTCGGATAAAGAAGAAGCAAAAACGTCGGGAGCCGATCTATACCTTACGAAACCTGTAAGAGCCGGCGAGTTCGTCGGCCACATCAAGAAATTCCTCGGCTCCCCCTTTAAGGCAACTCCGTAGTTCATTTTCGATTCTGTCAAGCGAACCGGCGCCGCGAGGCGTTTGTCAAGACTGTTACTGCAAATTCCCCGGTTTTCCAAAGGCGGCCTTCACATCGTCCCCGACTAAAATCCAATCGCACCCCCGACCGGTTCTCAGCCATTGCAATTCTTTCGAGATGCCCGGCGGAGTAAATTCAATTTCGCCGGAATTTTTGTATTGTCCGATTTCAGTCGATTCACCGTTTCTTGGATTGAACCACCATGCCGTAATTGAGTCCCCCGAAATCCTTCCCAAACGAACCGTTAGAGTGTAGCCGGTCGGGACATACACGAAGAAGTACGAGCGACCTCTGGTGCCGACGCAATGGTTGGAGCCCTCCCCTTCTCCTTTCACAATGAGCGATTGGTCGGGAACTCTTTCGAGCATTGGTCTCGATTCGATCAGGGCCTTTAAGAATTTTAGCTGCGAGGCCCCCTCATCCTTCAATGCCTGCCTCCATGGGGTGTGTACAAAATTTATCCGATCTCTCGTCGAATCATAGAATTGCCATACGGCATTGCAGCCATAGGTGTGTCCGCAGGCGCCTGCAAAAACGGACCAGTACGCGATCTGACGAACATCGTATGCGTTGAACTCACCGTTGTGGTCAAGCCAATTCACAGGGTGCTCCTCATAAGCAGGCTCCCCGTTCAGTTCCGGTTTTGGGTTGGGCAGCGTCCAGTCGGCGTACGATTGTTCAAATGCACGCGTGATGCTGTAGTCGGAATGAAAAGAGGACCACATATTGATGTCGAGCCATGGATCGTTTTGAAACCATATGGATGATGAAGCAAAACAGTGGTACGTCATGAGCGTCGTGGAATAATCCGTCGTGCCGTTGATGTCATTGACGCCGTTCACGCCATCCGCGATTCCCTTCGCCAACGCCCGTTCGAGCGCTATCCCGTTGGCGCGTTCGTCCGGCAATCGATCTCCGCCGAGCACCCAGATGATATTCTTCTGACGACTGTAGCGCTTTCCGACAAGGTTGCCGTACGCGTAGGCTTGAATTTCGGTGTTAATGATCGCTCGCCCTTCGCGAGGGATGACGTATTCTCCCCAACACGGAAGGAGAGCAATATACATTCCGAGTTCAGCGGCTTTGTTGATAATGAAGTCGACGTGGTCCCAATAGCCATATCCATTCGGCCGTGTGGTGTCAAGATTCAGGCGCATGGGATCATTGTTAAAGAGCGGCGTCATTCCGTAGGCGTTGGGAGTGTTCAAACCGTCGAACTCAGACAGCAGCACTGCTTGAATGACATTGAACCCTTGTTCTTTTCTCGTTTGCAGGTAAAAGACGGCCTCTTCTCGTGTGAGCCTGTGAAACAATTCCCATCCGGTATCGCCCAGCCAAAAAAAGGGGGTGCCGTCTTCGCACTGCAGATAATGACCGCCGGAAGAGACCTTAAGCTTTCCGTGATCATACTCGACCTGCGCGATCAAAGACAAAGATGAAAGGAAAATCAATAGTAGCAGCGGATGTTTCATCGTCGTGATTTCAAGTTTATGGTATTCCCCGCTTCCTGGCTTCTTCCATTATTTCCGCTGTGGCAGTGGCTCCGATACGGGTAACGCCGAGCGAGCGGACCCGAAGGACATCGTCAAGAGTCCGAACTCCCCCGGCTGCTTTTACCTGAACGCCGGCGGCACTTGTTTCTCTCATGAGCTTCAGATGACGGTCGACGGCTCCTTTGTATGCATACATTCCATTCGGCTGTTTCACAAACCCGTATCCCGTCGATGTTTTTATGAATGCAACATCATGCACCGAGCATATCTCGCAGAGTCTAATGATATGCTCATCCTTCAGATAATCATTCTCGAAAATCACTTTGAGAAGAGCCTTCCCTTGTACCACCGTATCGTTAACTTCTTTGATCTCCTCAGAAACATAACTCCAATCGCCTCCCAGCACTTTCCCGATGTTGACAACCATATCGATTTCCGTCGCCCCGAGAGCTAGCGCTTCCTTCGTTTCAGCGACCTTCATCGCAGTTGTGCTGTTTCCGTGGGGAAATGTCACGACAGAGCAGATGCCCACGCCGCTTCCCTCGAGCAGCTTTCTGCATTGTTCGATCGCGTATGGCTTGATGCACACTGTTGCAACATGGTATTTCGCCGCCGTCTTGCAGCCCGATGCGATCTCCGCATCCGTCATCGTCGGGTGAAGGAGCGAATGATCGATCAGCTTTGCGAGAGAGGTAAGAGTTAATTTCTGTTCCATATGTTTCCCATGATTCACTTTCACCGGATAATTATAAAGCGGCGAAATATGTAATTATTTCACAGAATAGTCAACGGTTCGGAGAACAACCGCGTAAGCGAACATCTGATCGTAAAACGGATCCCTTGATCGGTGCATTTGTTTCTTGATTATTCTCCCTATTCCTCATACATTTACTCGGTCAATGTTCAATCCTACATCGGAAATCCGTTTATGCGGGACATCCGTACAGAAATAGATGAAATCAACGAGATCGTTCCCTTTCCGGCGGTCATCACGGAAATTCTGACGGCGCTCAGCAAGGATGATGTGTCCACGGGAAAGATCACACGCCTCATCGAAGCCGACCCCGCGCTCACCGCCAACATCTTACGTGCAGCCAATGCGCCGTACTATGGAATTCGCGGATATGTGAAGAACGTTACGAGCGCTATCGCCCTGGTCGGGCTGGACGAGACAAGCCGCCTGCTTTTAGCGTATCATATGAAACAGCGGTTGATCTTTCTGAACATGCAGCAGTGGGGAAATCTCGAATCTCTCTGGAAGCACTCGATCTCAACAGCGGCATTGGCCAGGGTCATCGCTTCACGCTTCAAGTTCAAAACCGGGGAAAAGGAATTCACGGCAGGCCTTCTTCACGACATGGGGAAGCTCGTGCTGATCCAATATTTTCCGGATTCGCTCAGCGTGACCCGCTCGATGATCAAGGAGCTGGGAATGCGCGACGTTGAAGCTGAGAGGCAAACGCTCGCCATCTCGCACACGGAGATCGGGGGGCATTTAGGGACAAAATGGGCGATTCCCCCAGAATTTGTCGAGGTGATGCAATCCCACCACGAAGCCGCGGAAGCAACAGTCGACCCTGTACTGACCGCGGTTGTCCGATTTGCTGACCTTTTGTGCGAGCAGTGGGGACACGGAATCAATGAACAACCGGAGGGATTTTCAATCGAGGATGATGCATGTTGGAATATCCTGAAGGCCGCAGAGCCCTCCTTTGGTCAGAGGGCTCCGGGCGAGGTCGGTCAAGAATTAATTGGGGATTTTGAAAAAAGCAAGGGGCTGATCCAGCTTCTCGCCTAAAGAAACGCTCCATCTTTCCCCTTGCAGCTTCCTGCCGCAGTTAATCTTCTTCTTCCCGCAACTCGTGCTCGACGAACCGGTCCCGTTCGTGCTGCAGCTGACGGAATTGCTCTTTCTGCTTTTCGTTCAGCAGTGATTCAATTTTTTTGTTCGTCTCTTCGAGGAATTCTTCACGCCGTTTCCGCGCCGCCGGCGAGTTTTCCATCCCCGGTCTTGCCTCCTTCATAATTTTGTCGTGCGACGAGCGGATCAACAGCAGCAGGTTTTCCGTCTGCGTGCTGTCGAGGTTCAGTTCGCGCTGCAGCCATTCGGCATACTCGTACGAAAAGGCCATCGAGACTCCTAGCTTTTCATGCGTGCTGTCGCCCGGCTGCGTCATCGTGAGCTCCCGCTCCAGCCGTTGTTCCTGTTCTGGGCGGAGAACGCCGGCAAGCTCGCGTTTCATCGAATCGACGATCACGGCCATTTCGGCCTGATGATGGTCGAAGAGAATTTCGATCCTTTGAGCCGTGCGCTTTGCAATTTCCTGCACCTTTGGCTTTTGCGCGGAGTCCGGCTGGACAATTTCGCCGACTCGGGAAAGGAAAAATTCAGTCCGTTCAACCGCATCGTTCTTTCTCCGATGATGTTTCATCAACGCGCCGCGGCCGACAAAGCCGAGAACGATCCCGATGATCAACGTCGCGACAATAATCCCCGTCACTTTGAGTTTGGCGGTCATTCGAGCGGCGGCTCCAAGGCGAGGATTTGTTCAAGCGTTTGATGCGGAAACCCGAGGGCAGAGTCGAATGAGACGGAATTGTCCCTGCTGATGTTATAGGCGCCGCAAATGATCACAAGGACGGCGGCTCCGATCGCCACGCTGCGGAACACCGAGAGATACTGTTCCATCAACGACGATTCAACTCGGCCGAGACGTTGCACAACCCGTTCTGCAAAGAACGGTTTGAACGAGGGTTCTTTCATTTCCCCCAGCCGGCGGCGAAGCGTGGCAATGTCATTTCTCGCCCGACGGAGGTCTTCCGACGAAGCAAGACCGTCATCGAGACGGCGTTGGTCCGATTCGCGAAGCTTTGAATCGAACGAACGAAGGAGCAAATTGTAGAGATTTGGGTCCATCAAAAATCCTCCTTATATGCCCGTAAAAGGGTTTGTAACTTCTTCTGCGCCCGCTGTAAACGTGAGAGCACCGTGCCGACGGGAATCCGCAGCATGCGGGCCGTTTCCTCAGTCGAATATCCCTGCGCCAGCCGCAGCGTGACGACAGCGCGATACTTCGGAGAAAGCCGCTGCATCGCCGAGCGGAGAATTTCACTTTGTTCAAAACGGCCGGCCCCGTTCTCAGCGGCCGGCTCCTGTAATTCGTTTTCAGTATCAATGCTCTTAAACAGAAACCTTCGCCGTTCGCGCCGCCGCAGCGCGTTCAACGACAAGTTCATTGCAATGCGGGTGATGTAGGTGCCTATCGAAGAATCGCCTCGAAAGCTGTTGAGGGCATTGTAGAACCGGATAAACGTCTCCTGCCCGATATCATCCGCCTCGTCATTCCGCCCGACCATGCCTATCACTGTTGCCGCGACTTTCGCCTCGTAACGCCTCACCAGTTCCTTGAACGCGCCGGCATCGCCTTTGCGCGAGCGTTGCAGCAGCTCTTCGTCAGGCTTCTTTTTCAGGTCATTTTCCAACTAATTAGACAGTCTCGGCAAAGATTTTATTCCGTTCTTTTCGAGCCAATGAAAACGGGGAGAGCAGGAGGTCCCGGGCCGGGAACCACGGGTTCGAGGATCGCACTACAGTTTCACCCATAGGGCGTGGGGCAACTTTTGCGAGCAGAAGGATCTCTGACCACAGCTCTCTCATCAGAAAGAATGGTCAATGAAAAGCCCAACGCTAGTTAGCGGTCGTTGCCTTGGGCGTTCCCTCTTTTCCAGCCAATTCTCTTTCTCGTTTCACAGCATTTTCAAGCAACGAAAGATTGATGCCTTTTACGTAGAGGGTGACCACATTTGAGCGTTCGACGGATGTTTCGCCGAACGCATTCATTCTCCGGTAATAAAGGCTATGACTGAGGCGGACGTTTTGCTCGTCGAACGGGACGCTGACCGCAAATTCCATTACATTCTTCCCTTTTTTGATCAGCTGTGTTACAGACGAAGAATAGACGCCGTTGAACTGCGCACCCGAAATGATCGGAATCTGGTTCAGGGTAAACGCCCCGCTCGTAAAGGAGAAATCTTTCGCAGTTGAATCGACGATCCTTGCGTCCATCAGCGCGGCCGATGGGTTCGAAAAAAGATCGTACTTAAAGACAAGATCGTCCCCGGGGACCACGTAGACCGAATCGCTGAAATCTCTTTCCGAATGCGGAAGGGTCGTCACGAGCGAGATCTGAGACTGGCTTGATCCGGTGTCGCGCAGCACGAGTCCGTTGGTAAAATAATTCTGCACGCGGATCTCCAGGTCGTGCGGTTTCGTTGTCCCTCTCGAATGTTCTTTCATCGCTGTCATCGGATCCTTGCTCGTATCACAGCGGAAGACGCTGCACGGAGTAATGCGAATCGAGTCAAGCTTGATCCGTCTGGACAGAAAATCGACCGCCACGCTCGCCCGCTCTTCGGCAAGTTTCTGCAAGCCCGAGACTACCGTCCCCTGTTTGACCGGCATGTCGGGATATCCCACGACGATGATATCGGCAAAGTGATATTTCTTGATGATGTTGATGATCGGCTGGAAAATCTTCAATGCGTCTTTCCGCAGCGCCGATTCTCCGGGGGCGAACATTAACGACTCGATGGGGTATGACGATTCGACAAACGGGATCCTTTCAACTTTGGTCAGCGTTTTGAGCGTGTCGGTTTGGATCATCACGCTGTCCGAGGTCATCAATTCCACGAGCGAACGGGATTCGAGGCTGGATTGTTGAGCGCCCGACCGCGCGACCTCGACACTGTATTGAAGCGTACCATCAAACAGCGAGGAGCCTCTTCCCAACGTCCACGTCAGATGATTACCGGATACGGCCGGAGAGACTTTTCTCCCGTTGAACGCGGCTGATCCCTCAACATAGCTGAATCCGGCGGGAAGATCGTCGAACACCTGTATCCGCTGCAGCCACGTGCCGCCCGAATAATTGATATGGACGCTGAATTGAACGAGGTTTGATTTGCCTCCCGCTTCACCGCTGCGCATATAGAGATTCCGCGGTGAGCCGCTCCGCAAGGCCGCAGTCTTCCCTACTTTCCCGACCTTCTGTCTGATGCTATCCTTCAGGACCCGTTTTACAAAAAAGTTTGCACGAGCGATCCCGCTTTCGGTCACACGCACAAACCGCGAGCTGGCATCGCCGGCAAAGTCCCGTCCGCCTTTCAGCAGTTCCGTTCTTGGGGGGAGCGAACGTTCATTGACGCGCAGCACGTGCTGCCCGGGTTTAACCTCCGGAAGAGAGAATTTGCCGTCATCGCCCGTCACAACCCGCGTTCCATCCTCCATCCACAGCTCGACTCCCTTGATACCGGCTTCCCCTTCGCTTTGGTATGAATCTCGGTCATCATCATAAAAGACCTTCCCAATGATCAGGCCTTTTTCCGTAAAGACTCCCGGCTGGACGGTGATCTGTTTTTGCGAAGGGGCCGCGACAAAGATCGTCCCGACAGTGTCTTTGGCAGTCGCATACACCGTGTTCAGCCCCTGGCTTTCCATCGCATCCGCTCCGAGCACCAACTGATAGACAAGGATCGAGGTTGCGCCGGCTTTCAACGTATCGCGAGAGGCAGATGCAAGCGTCCACTGCAGAATGGTATTGTTCGACAAGGCCTGGGGTTCAACAGGAACGCCGTTGTATCTCGCCGACCTGGCGTAATACTTGAACGCGTGAGGCAGCTGATCGATGATGGTCAGCCCCTTCATAAGGGTTGGACTGTTGTTCGTGATCGCGACCTGATACGTGACCACATCACCGATCTCCGCGACGGTTTTGTCGGCGGACTTCAGGACCTGAAGATAGGTGGAAAATTGCGTGTTGACCTTGAGAACGACCGAAGCAGACGCGCTGGTTACCGTGACTCCGTTCTTTAAAATGGACGCCGATGTTTGGATCTTCTTCCCTGTTGGAAGGGTGTAATCGGTACGCAGGGAAAGAATGAGTGAATCGACCTTTCCTGGGGGAATGCTGCCGACGTTCCAGACAATAACGCTGTCAACCACCGTCGTATCATTTCCCGGTCTATTTGCAGTCCAGTGATTATAGCGCAGAACGCTTCGGCCTGCATTAAAAACGGAATCGACGATCTTGACCGAACGAAGAGAATCCGTCCCCGCATTGCGGTACCAAATCTCAAATTGAACGCTGTCCCCCGCAACAACGCTGTCCTTGTTCTGAAGGACGAAGTTCTGCATCGACATAAGCGGAGCCGAATGAACCACAGTCAGGGCCTGGCTGCTTTGCCCCGTTATCTGGTTTGAGCTGAACCAGGGACGGTTCATGATGACCGTGCTGTCGGGGACGTTCTTTGCGATCGACACATTCAGCGAGACCGAGTCCGATGTTCCAACGGCAAGGCTGTCCATCGTCCATTTGACGATCCGCTGTGTCGTATCGTATGAGAGCGTCTTGAAAGGTCCCTTCACGCCAGAGATCAATGACGTATACTTCGGCAGCGTATCGGTGAGTACCACGTTGGAGTGGAAGATGTTGCCGAGGTTTTGATACCTGATGACATACCTGATTGTATCACCGGCGGGAGCGGTCGGCTGCGTTGACACTGAAAGCGCCACGGTCACCGTCGGTCGGACAAGAATATTGAGATTGATGGTGAACGTCCCCCCTGAAGTGTCGTAAATGACCGTCGTGCCCGAATAATTCGGAAATCTCACAGTATCTACGCTCACCTGATAAACAGCCGGCTCAAGATTTTCGAATTTAAATCTTCCAAGAGCATCGGTTGTTGTCGACCGGATGCGGCTGTAAACGAACGGCGATGAGATACCCTGAACTTTCTTCGTTCCCGGCCTGCCGGAGGAGGAAGCCGACAGTGAATCAAGAAAGACATCGACCCCTTGAACGGAGATCGGCGAATTGACGTTCGAATACTGGAGCCTTCCAGCAATAGTGTTCAGGATCTTCACTGCCTTGCGGTCAAACAGCGTATCGGACGACATGCCGGATGACGCGGACAAGGTGTCTCCGAACTCATCGATGACAAAGATCTTGAGCGTGTACATCATCACTTCCTTATTCAAAGGAATAAAGAACACTCCGTCGCTCCCTGTGGTGTCGCTTCCCACCAATTGGGGGACATTGTCGAAGACTTCGGCGATCGCTCCTTTATAAGGAAGCTGCTGCATGCCCGATCCTACGCGAGTATAGGCGCGAACGATGCCTGTCACTGCCCCGGGATACATCGTGACCGGGATCGTCCCGCTCAGCGTGCCCGACTGAACCACCCCGGCAATGGCGGTAATGACGCCGTGCTTCACAACATTGTTGACATCTTCGGAAACAAGATACGTGCTGGCGCTTCCTCCGCTGGTAACTGCTGTTATCGATCTAGTGCCATTGTCAAAAAAACCGAGCGTCGTGGTGAACGTGACCGGGATGCCGTCCGGGATCGGGTTGCCAAGCGAATCGGAAACCGCGGCGACGATATCGGAACTGTCACGGTTTGCACTCCCCCAAACATTCTTTTCCGACAACGTCAAATTCATCGCGGCTGGACGGACTGGAACGATCGTCGTAACGACTTCAGGAGCCGTTACCGAAGCAACGGCCGTTGAGTGAACGTTCGCATCGTTCTTCAGTAAACTCATAGCAAGATTGGGGGCGACTTGAACTGTCAAACGAATATTTTGCGCTCCTGTCACCGCCGGAAGCGTTCCAAGGTTCCATTGTACTACCCTCTTGTTCGCGCTGATGCTGGTCGGCGTGATGCTCGCGCCGGCATATGTGCCGTTCGATGAAATCGTGTCGATCAGGATCGTGGAATCGGATTTAACATTGCCCGTGTTCGACACTTGCAGCTGGTAATCAAGCTGGCGCCCTGAGCCGACATACATCAGCGAAGTCGAATTTGTCAAGATCAATCTGGCGAAATTGCCGACAATGAGGTCTTGCGATGCGCCGACCGATTTTCCCTGCCACGTCAAGATCGAACTCATCGGAAGGACCGCTTGCCCGGCAGTTGTCGTGTCGATTTTCAGCTGAACCAGGAACGA
Organism: Bacteroidota bacterium; assembly: GCA_035506275.1. Classification (NCBI taxonomy): domain Bacteria; kingdom Pseudomonadati; phylum Bacteroidota; species Bacteroidota bacterium. The sequence goes on along the minus strand of DATJPT010000010.1, from coordinate 49,365 downwards.
ATCACGCTTCGCCGAGGCGACATTGAACTCCCTCCAGGAAATCACATTGCCGCTGAGCGTGCCGTTGTTCGAAATGCCCACAACATTCGTTCCCGACGGGGGGAGCGTGCTTTGGATCGTTACCGTGTCTGCCGAAGCATTGCCGATATTCGTGAATACGATCCATACATTGGCGATGTCTTTGTACACGACGTTGGAGTCTTTCAGCGAGTAATGAATCTCGAAGTTAGGCAGACTTCCCACCGTAACGGTGACAGTGGGGCTGGCAACATTGAACGGTACAGTTTTGTACGTATATTTTCCGACCGCCTGAACGGAAATCTGGGTTCCTCCCGCAGTCTGCGCCTGCGCAACATTCCCTGCTACAAACGATAGCCCGATCAGCACGAGCATCATGAGAGGGGCGCTTCGGTGAAAGTCCTCTAGATATTTTTTTAGTCGCGGTATGAACATCTCAATCATGCTTATTTAATTTTCACCTTGAATTGTACCGTGCCGTTTGTCGATTGTTTTAAGCCTGCCGTTTTTATCGACACCGTACCATTCTGGATCGCCGCTGAATCGGGGAGCGAAAGCGCCCCCAACTTCACGCTTCCCGGAACGTACGATGTACTGTCCGGAATTCGTGCCGCAACAGTGTATGAAGTGTCAATATCGGCGTGTCCGTTGTTTGCATACGAGATCGTGTACGTCAGCACGCCTCCCGGCGGCTGCGGCTGGCTGGGGAGCGGCGAGACGGAAATGGCGACCGTCAACACCGGAATGTTCGTCGTGGTTGTCGCTACCATGGACTGGAATTTTGATGAATTCGCGGACGACGTCGCCGTGATCGTCGTAACGTCTTTTGTTTGATCGAACTGAACCATCGGAAGGATCGCAAGGGCAAAAACGTGAACGCTGTCTCCCGAGGCAACAGAATCTACGTCAACTCCGGCTTTCCCGTTGGTATTGGTCAAGGGCACGTCAGCTCCGTCGAGGAGGTGATTGTTGTTGACATCCTTGATGAAGGTCCATGCGAGGGGCTCTGACGATGCTGCCGACAATTCGATGACATCTTTTAGTGCGCCCGTGTTCCTGACGGTGAAATAATATTTCACTGAGTCTTGCGGTTCCTTCGAGTTGGCTGCGCTGTCCGGAGAGATAGACACGCCGTAAGCCGTGCCGACCGTAATTGAACGGCCGTTGCTCGAGACGATGAAGGTATTTGTACCGGCGGTATAGGTGGCGCTGACGATATTATTCAGTACTGTCCCGCTGGTCGTGCTGAGGGGGACGTTTAACGTGATCGTTACTGACACGGAAGCGCCGACGTTTACGGTACCGATGCTCCAAAGAACGGGATTAGCGGTCGAATTAAAACTCCCTTGCGAGCTTGTTGCTGAGACAAAGGTAAAACCGGTAAGCAGGTCGGACAGGCTGACACCTGTCGCCGGGACCGAACCGTTGTTTGTAAACGTAAAAGTGTATGTCACATTCTGTCCGGGAGCCGGGGTTGCGTTGTCGACAGTCAAGCCGTTTCCGATATTGCTGAAATTCACCGTGTGAACGCTTGTCATCAGAATGCTGCCGGCGCTCTTCGAATTGCTGAATTGCGACGTGGCAGTGGCCGTCGTTGTGTCGATCTGATTATTCAACGCGGAATTCCTGGGAACAACGACCCTTGCAATGATCTTAAATGTCGAATCCTCCTTGACAGAATCGGTCGCCGCAATCGCGCCGGCTGCTAGCTCGGCGGCATCAAGAAGCCCGTTGCCGTTGAGGTCTTTGTAGAATAGAACCGTCCATCCTTTCGACGAGATCTTCGAAAGAGCAAATTTATCCGTTCCGTTTCCTGAGTTGGTCACTGTCAGCGCATAATCGGCGTTCACGCTGTCGGAGGAGGTAGTGACTGCTCCGTTCGGCGGCGTGACGTTCACGGCGGCGACCTGCGCAACCGTTACGGATACGAAGTTGGAAAAGGCGCTGTCGGCGGTGACACCGGATATGTCGGTGTAGGTCACTTTCACTCTGCTTGTGATAACGGTCCCCGCCGGCGTCCCCGATGCAAAAGTAGTCGTGGCACTGAACGCAAGGAGAACGGCCGCGGCAAGCCATAGCCGTGCCGACTTCATGACAGGATTTTCCACAATCAACACTCGATATAATGAACCTTTTTTCATCGACTTATCGGACGACGACCTTCATTGTCAGCGTCCCTTCCTCTCCAGGCATGATTTTCTTTGTGATCTTCCAACGGACCAGCGACGGGGCGCCAGCATCGGCAGAGGTTGCCGGTTTACGGTCGATGGTGACCACAGCATCCTTTGATTCTACGGACTTCTCGATCAGGGTGACGCCGTCGGCCACCGGATTCGTAATTTCAGCGTCCTGCGCCAGCGCATTGCCGATGTTACAATAGGAAATAGTGTACGTGACAGTATCTCCCGGAACGGTATTGATAGGAGATGCCGTATTAAAGATAACGAGGTCAGGCTTCGCTTCTTTCGACTCGATTCTCGATGCGATCCTGGCCGCTTGTTCCGAAGCTTTGCCGGCATCGTTCACAGTTGTGCCGACCGCCTCGAATGAAAACAGCGTCGCCCATGTTTTGGCTTTCGAAGCAACGTTCATTGTCTGGACAGAGACCTGTTGAATGTCCCCCGAACGGGGAGCGACATCGACGTTGACAGGATTCAAGGAGGTCATGATGATCGCAGGATAGGTTGCGGAACCGTTTTCCATTCTGCTCGCAGAAAATCCGGCGGTGCCGACCTTCTGGGCGCTGCCGTCGGTCTTCAAACGAAGTACGGCATTCACCTGGGAATCTTTCGCAAGCCTCACTTTGTAGGTGATAACAACTTTCTTTCCGAGAGGTGCAGTGTCGTCGTTGACCAGCTCGGTAGAGACCTGCAATTCTAACCCGTCGGCGCCGGCGCCGAATTGGTACGTCGCGACGTTTCTCCCCCCTTTGTTTTGCGTCTCGGTCTTCGAAGCTCCGGCAAGGTCCGAAGCCGTGATATTTTTTATGATCGTCTTTGTTCCCGCATCGGCAATTTCAAGGACGACGTCGGACAGGGCGTTTTCATTCCGGGCATAAAAGAAGCCAAACCCTTTCATCCCTTTGGCCGCTTTCGGGAAGGCCGCGCTCACAAAAGCGACGGCTCCCGCCTCCTTTTTTGGAGAAACAGCGGCGGTGATCGTGTAGTCTCCCATTTTCAATTGCGATGTCTGAGCCTGGAGCTGCGATTCAGAAATCACAAGGAACAATGCTGCGATAAAAGAAAGAATATACTTCATGGCGTCACTCCTGAAAAATTGAGAAAAGTTCCTAATTGACGGTCGTTTGATAAACTATCTGAGTCGTTGCACCGGCAGCAATAGATGCGATCGTTACCGTGATCGACGTGCCGCTTACCGTGACGGCGTCGGCGTCTGCCGCGTTTGTCATCGCCACTCCGTTCACCTGCACCCCCATGCCGGCACCATATGCATTGGCATTAAATGTCGTGTTGGCCGGGACGGCGGTGTTCAGCGTTATGTTTGTCGCGTTCGCCGTTCCATTGTTCTTTATCGATATCGTGTAGGTCAGAACGTTTCCCGGGATCGGGTTCGGGTTGTTCACGGAATTAGCAATCGCGAGATTTGGGAGGTTCGCGATCGTCACCGGGACTGAAACGTATTCACTCGCGCTTCCTCCATAGTTGATCTGTGCCGTATTGGTGATCGTCTGCGAGGAACCGATAGTAGAATCAGAACAGACCCGGAATGTCCTCGTAAGAGATCCGTCGCCTGCAAGCGAAAACGCCGGCCATGTGATCGTACCCCCTTCAAGGTTCTTTCCCGTCAGCACCTGTCCGGACACGGAGCCGCTGTTGCTGATGCTCCCGGGGACGAGAATGAAATTCGCCGGCAGCGGATCGCTGACGGTAACGCTCGACTTGGTAATTTTGTATGGGTTGAAAACAGTGACAGTATAGGCAAGCGTATCGCCGACTTTCGGACCTCCCCCGCTCAGGTCAACGAACGTTTTCGAAGAAGCGCTCGCCCCGATGGCCCAGGAAGGGCTGAAAGACGTGATCCCCGTTGTTTCGACATAATTGTTAACGGAGTCATGGCTCGTGCCTCCCATATTCACCCATGCACCGCCCGTGTATTCCCACAATTTCAACAATGTCTCGTCGAGGCTGTTCGTTTCAATATTTTCATAATGCAGACGAACGGTTGCGGTAAAACTTCCGCCGGTGTTTGAAATAGTCACCGACCGGTTCACCGGCATCATGATCGTATTTGACGGAGCTGTCTGGGAAACTGTCACGGTCACAGAACTAGGAACCGAGCCGGCTGTAAATGTAATCAACGTATTTGGTCCTTCAAATGCATACGCGGTCGACAATGCAAAGGCCTGTGTCCGCGTAACGGTACCCAGAACAAGTCCGTTCCCCGTTCTGGCCGTTGTTATTGTCACGGAATTTGCTCCGGTCTGCATCGTGCCATACAACATGTTCAAGGTACCGACATTTATGTTGTTATTCAACGTGACAGCGGTTGCAGAATCATGTTTATTGACGTTCAATGTGGAGAAGGCCGTTGCACCGCTGATCGCCGCCGAAGGAACGCCCCCAAATTCCACAACAGAGTTCGATGGGGTGAACGATCCGTTATTTGTCCAATTCCCGAAGAGAACAACCGTTCCGGTTCCCCCCGCCCCGGTCGCGCCGTTGTTAATGACCAGATTTCCCTTGACGCTGTCTGTTCCCGTGAATGTTTTTGCCGAAGCGCCGCCGTTCGTCAATACGAGATTGTTATAGGTAAATGCGGCGATATTCTGCGCCGCCGCACCGTTATATTCGAAGACCGTTCCGGCGGATTGATAGCCCCCGGTGCCGGAGAAGGTCGCAGCCGGGCTGAATGTGCCTGCAACATGAATTGTGTCCGTTGAAGAAAGGGTCAATGTGTTTGTGCTCCGCGCGCCGCTGATGCGAAGCGAGTTGTAGGCCATGCATGGGACGGTCTGCGATCCGGCGCCGTTGTAGTCGAAAATTGTACCTGTAAGGACGTACCCATAATTGCTGCTGAAGGTTGCAGAGGCCGTTAACGTTCCCGCGATATGAACCGTGTCCGAAGCCGAGAACGTGATATTGTTTGAACCGCGTGCGTTGATGATCGAAAGATTGTTGTACATGATCGCTCCAACGAGCTGAGCTGCCGAGCCGTTGTATATGAACGTATTTCCGGTATTGACCCATGAGCCTGTCGTGAACGTCGCTGAATTTGTAAAGCTGTCGGCAACCGAAATTGTCCCGGGGGCCAGGGTTAGATTGTTGGTCGTATGGGCGCCGCTTGTCGAGAGGTCATAATAACTGTACGCAGGGATCGTTTGCGCGCCCGTTCCGTTGAAACCCACCTTTCCCCCCGTCAACGATATCGTACCCGTAATCGACGGAAAGGCGGTTTGCGTAAAAAGACTTCCCGCGGACATTGACAAATTGCCGGCCACGGTCAGCGTTCCTGTGGTCACCGAGAGTTGAATTCCGCTGTTCGATATCGTTAAACTTCGGCACGAGTCGGTTGCAGTGACGCTGTTAATGATCGCAGTAGTATCGAGCACCACATCGTTCATCGATGTGGGCACGCTGTTCAGGCTCCAGTTTGCCGCGGTGCTCCATTTCGTGTCCCCGCCGATCCCCGTCCAGCGGAAATATCCTTGGACCTGGCCCACAGCGAAATCGCCGAAGTCTGTCGGTCCCAGCCCGACTGATTGAGTGCTTGAAGACGTTCTGGCAGAAGTATTTGTACCGTACCAGAGAGGCGAACTGTATCTTCGAATAAAGAAGTAGCTTGTGTTTGCCGTCGGGTCGAGGTCTGACGATGCGAAGTTGAGTGTAAGAGCATACGTTGTGAAGGTCGTTCCCAGATCGGCGATCGTCCAGTACCGGTTTGCATCGCTTGTTTGATCAATGCCCGAAATCTTTAATGCTGGATGTTCGCTGCCGACCGTGGATGCGACGATGTACCCTGCAGCTGAAACGGAGGCAAACGTCAGTCCGATCGGCGCGTACGTGGAAGCATCGCCGACATGCATGGTCAGCGTGACGGGAGACCCTGTCGCAACATACATTTTCAGATTCCCGTACACATGCCTCGGCAGACCGGTGACTGCCCGGCTGACGGCTCCGCCGGAAACGATCACCACGGAGTCGGCAGCCGTAGTAATAATGCCGCGTGTCAGCGTCAGCGTGCCGCCGACATTCAGATTTCCTGATGTCGTGATCCCATATCCGTCATTCAGTTCCACATTCGCGAATGTCCCGCCGCCCGATACTACGTGCGCGGACGCGCCGCCGCTCAAATAGATCTCCCCCGATCCACTCTTGTGAACGGCACTATTCGCGATGTTTCCGTTCACAGTAAGAATGAAGCTGCTGTCCGAGAGGACCCCCGACGTGATGGTCAAATTGCCCGCGACCGACACAGCTCCGCCCAGCCCCTTCCAACTCCCGCTCGTTGTCAGGTTATTGAATGCGAACGCCGGGATCACCTGGCTTGATGTTCCGTTAAACGCCACGGTGCTGCCGGCAACCACGTGTCCCGTTCCCGTCCCTTGAGTAAATGTTCCGGCAATGGAGAGAGTCCCAGAGGATGGAAATATCTTTGAAAAATTACTGAACGTCAGATTTCCGTAACTGCCGATGATCAAGCTTTGGCCGTTTGATGGCTTGCTATAATTCACCGTCCCCGTTGCCGCGCTTGTGAGCGATCCGGCCCCGACGACGACAAGATTGTTGATCGTAAGGGTCACAGCGGCATTAACGTTGAACGTACCGGACGTCAAATACAGCGAGTCGGTCTGAGTCGCGTTGGTCAGGTTGACGCCCGCCCCATTATTGATCGTCAGCTTATTCACGGTGGCGGGGAGACCATTGCCGGTGCTTTGTAGGGATGAACCGTTGTAGACGTAGCTGGCTCCCGTGTTGTATGCTCTGCCGGTCGTCTGGACGTTGCCGGTCGCTCCGCTCGCAGTTATCCCATTGGTCGAACCAATTCCGAGAACCGCGCCGCTCGATAGTGTAAAGGTCCCTCCTCCGATAATGCTGCTTGTGCCGACATAAAGCGTAGCGCCGCTGTTGACGGTAAACCCAATGCTGTCGGTGGTTGCGATCGTTCCGCCTGAGGTATAGCTCTGTATACCGGTCCCATTAAAAACGATCAATCCTTTGCCGCCCGTGTTCGTTGACTTTCTGCTGATCGTTCCGGAAGTGAAGGAAAAATTCCCGCCCACGTTCATCGTCGACACGCCGCTAAAATTACCGCCAGCCGCCGTTCCCTTCATCCGGAGAGTACCGCCGCTCATCGAGAAATTTCCTGCGATGCTAACCGTCGGGGCCCCGTTCCCGGTAGAGAGCCCGAAAGTGCCCCCGGTTTGGGAATAATTTCCTCCGATCGTTGTGGTCTGACTCTGTGTGGCAGCAAGATCCAGCTCGCCCGTTCCAGTTGACGTCATAGTAAAATTGCCTGCGATCGTCGTCAGAACCCCCGCTATGCTGATCGTTGCAGTTTGACTCGCACAATTCCAGGTGAAGTGTCCGAAGGTCTGTGCAAAATTTGCCGGAGTACCGTTCGTAACTCCTGTGAATTGGCAGGTGGAATTTGGATCCCAGGTGGCTTTGATATTCGCTGTGCTGTTGGTGTTGTGCGTGTACACGCCGCCGCTGGCCACGGTGATCGTCGCCGTTCCCTGTGTAATGGTTCCGGAGTTTGTCAGCGTTCCGAGGGTCGTAAGGTCTGTGCCAGCCCCGTCATGCAGTGTGAACGTTTGGCCGCTGTTGATCACCAGCGTCGCGCCGGCATCGATCTGCAACTGATCCGCATTCGTGCTCGCCGTCATCGTGACCGTGTACGGGCTTTGCAGTTCTATCGATTGAACGGTACTGTCCGGTACAGCGGCAGCGGCAACCCAAGAAGTACCATTATATCTCTGCCATGTTGCTGTGGCATTCCAGTTTCCCGTTGCAACCGACCTGTAGGAGTTCGTTGCCGTCGTGGCGACGTTTCCTATTACAAAAGATGATCCTGACGCATAGATGCTGTTCATCCCTGTTGCTTGAGTGGACGTCCCCGTTCTCGTCCCGACCCCGGTGAGGCTCCACGCTGCGTCGAGTTTTCCGACAATAAACGTTCCCGTTGTAGAGCCCGCATCGATATCGCCCGCCGTGAAATCGAATGTCGCCTTGTAGGTCGTGAACGCGATGCCGTTGTTCGAGATCGTCCAATACCGGTTCACGCTGTGATTCGGGTCGACGCCGGAACTCGCTATTGTGGGATTATCCCCCGCCGTGACCGAACAGGTAAGATTACCGGCAGCGGTCACCGAGGCAAAAGTAATTGTGTCCGGAGCGAAAGTCGCAGCGTCGCCGATCTCGAACAAACGAAGGACATTACTTCCCGTCGAAAAATTCTTTTCGAGATTGCCGTTGACATGGCCGCTTGTCCTGCTGACGCTCGCTCCGGCCGAAATGATTACCGTATCCACGGCGGAAGTGGTGATGATGCCGTTTGTAAACGTCAATACTCCGTTCACCGTCAGGTTATTCGAGAGCGTCGCGCCGTTTGCATCATTGAGGATTAGGTTGGTATAAGTTCCCGTCCCTGACAACGAATGTGCAGCGGACCCCGCAATGAGAGTGATATTGCCGGATCCCGTATGCGCATTATTGTTTGTAACATTCTTAGCTACCCGAAGACTGAAACCGCCGTCGGCAAATATCGCTCCGGAATTGATCGTGAAGTTTCCTAAGACGGTATCTGCGGTCGACACAGACAGTGTTTTGGTCCCGCTGGTGCTGACGTTCAGATTATTGAACAGGAACCATGGTATGGTTTGCGCACCCGAGCCGTTGAAATCCACCGTGCTTCCGGTAATTGTATGCCCTGCGGCAGTACCGGGTGTAAAAGCGCTGGCGATCCCAACAGTTCCGCTGGATGGAAGCGTTTTTGTAAAATTGCTGAATATCAGGTTCCCGTAATTCGCTGCGATCACCGATTGTCCGGCCGAGCTTTTGTTATAGGAAACAGTTCCGGCGGCGTTGGACGTCAGCGTGCCGCTGCTGGCGACGCCGCCGTTCAGCGTCAGCGTGTTTGAGGCGACCGCAAATGTCCCCTGCAAGATCTGGAAAGAATCTGCGACCGTCGCGTTCGTGCTTGCTGCGAGGGACACGGAAGCAGAATTGTTTATCGTCAGCTTATTGAAGGTTTCCGCGCTCGATGTCTTGCTGATGGTCTGGGCAGATGTTCCGTTAAAAATCGCCGCGGCGGTCGAAGGGGCGAACGTTCCGGCATCGCTCCATAGACCGGCAACGCTGATGTTGAAGGTGTTGGCGTTTAGGGAGTTTCCCAAATTGATGGTGATATTATTTTTCACGGTCAGCGAAGTGTCAAGCCTCGCGGTCACCGTTGGCGTTGTTCCTGCAGCAAGCAAATTGTAGACGGGGGAAATAGTTTTCACAGCAATGGTATCGCTGCTCGACGTTGAAGCATCCCCGATCTGGAGGGTACCGCCGGTCACTGAATACGTCGACCCCCCCGTGTTGAGGAACCCAAGGTGCGAGCCGCCGGAGTGTTTGATGATGATCGTTCCGCCGGTCATCTCGAAATACGAGCCTGCGACGGTCATCGAGAACGGCGCATCCGTTGTGCTGGTCGATCCGATGGTCGGGACATTCAACACCCCGCCGGACATCGTAAAGCTTGTCGTCGTGAAGCCATTATAGGGAGCAAACCTTCCGGCAATGTTTAACGTACCTCCCTCGATCGTAAACGTACCGCCGTCGGACATCAGCCGTGCATCCGCTGCGTTGCCGATCGTCAATGTACCGCTGCTGACGCGCAGCGAACCGGCGACGATGAGGCTGTCCTGGATCGTCACCGCCGGCGAATTGCTGTAGAGCCATAACCCCGCCGACATCGGAATCGCGACATTTCCCTGGAATGGAGTGATGGTAGCTCCCGTTGAAAGCCTGAATGTTCCGTTCGACAACGTCAAAAAGTTTGCAACAGTGTCCACGAAATTCGTGGCCGAAACGTCGAGAATATTCGAGCTTGATGAACCCATATTCAGCGTGATCTTTCCGAAGCGGGTCGTCCCTCCCCCCTCAATATTTTGAGCGCCGTTCCTGTTGAACACAACGACGCACCGGCTCGCCGGGCCTGTTTCCATATTGAATGTTCCGGAGTTCAGGATGTCTCCCGAGACATTGATTTGATGTGCAGTTTGCGAAAAAGCGCTGTTCACGGCGAGGGAAGCCCCCGAATTGACCGTGATCGAACCGTTGACCGTCAGCGCCCGCGCTGTCGCACTGTTGCCGATAATCAATGTGGCGCCGCTGCCTCCTTGTCCGACAGTTACGCTGTTCGCCGTGTTGCTGCCGTCAAGTGTGACTGTCGTATTATCGGCGATGATCACATTTGCGGTTGACGCCGGCACGATGCCGCCAATCCATGTCGATCCGGTATTCCACGGACCGGTCTGCGCCGAGATCACATTCGGCGCCGGGCTGGTCGTCTGACTTCCTGCCAGCGCGTTACTGAGTCTCCCCTCCGTTACGGCGTACACTTTCCAGTAATACGTCGTCCCCGCAAGCAGGCCTGTCTCCGTCGATGATGTGGAGTTTGCAGCAAGTTGGTGGATAAAGTTATACGTCGCACCGCCGTCATCGGAGCGATAGATCACGTATCCGACTTCGTTGTTGGCATTGTCCGTCCAATTCAAATTCATCGACGTAAGCTGCACGCTCGTGAATGTGAGGTTGGTCGGATCGGCCGGCGTCGGCGGGGTGAACGTGAGCATAGAATACGAAGCTGGGAGAGTCGCCAGGCTGTTTTGAACAGTGTTATTGAACGTCGTCGTGTTCTGGGTTTGTTGAATCAGTAATTCCGATGCCGCCGGCGTGTTGCTCAAACTTGGGCCGTTGATACCGAGGGTGTATGACCAGGTGAAGCCGCTACCGGGGCTCATCGACCCGTACAGGAATTCTATGACTCCGGTCGATTCGAACAGCTTCACCTGAAAATTCGTATTCGAGCTGTGATTAGGCCACTCGGACATGTTGAGCCATTCGACCGTCAACACTCTGTTGGGAGCGGTCCCGGTCGTAAGGTATTTAATGCTGTTTCCGAGCGGGTCGACTTCCCCCTGAGTTGTGAGATCATAATAGAGAGGGGCGATACCGAGGACCGTTCCTCCGGATTGTGAATTAGTGCTCAAGTCCGCGTCATATGGGCCGTACGGACGGGAAGCTGGACCTCCGTCAAATGTCGCCGAAGACAGGTCCATAAAACCGTTTGTTGATGCGCTGAATTGGGTATAGCGGACGCCGTCATACCAAAAATCAAAGCCGATGTTGACAGGATAGCTCCGGTTATCGTCCTGATTTGAATTGCCTGCAGTATTGTTCCTCCAAGCCGGGAAGGCATTCCCCGTTGCCGAGTCCGACGAGTAGATAATCCCGGTCGTACGGGTCACCGGAGCGTAGTTCGCAATACTTTGTGCACGGAGTGATATGCTGGCAAGGAGAAGCATTCCGCTCAACAAAAGAGCTAACGGTCGAAATCGCCCATTCGGACGGTGGTCCTTAGTTGATCCCGCAATCACGCGTACATCCAAATTTTTTATTCCCGCGATCGGCATTGTTTTAGAAAGCATTGAAGATTTTCTCAGTGAATTTCACTCCCATTGTCACGTACGGCCCCTTTGACCAGTACGTATATTCTACCAGGTCGCGGTCCTTGTTTCCGATAAAGTTGTAACCGACCGCAACGTGAACGTTTTGTAAAAGAACATAACCGAGTTCAGCGCTGTACCCGACTTTTGCATCGTTTGCATCATGCTGATTCAAAACTCTGTATTCGCCGGCGACGTCAAAATTGTGCCAGTTGAGGTCGTATTCCGCATGCAGAAGATAGAAGTCGGTCATCGTTTTTGCAGTCAATCCGTACGAGGTTTCATCGTCGAGCTTCAAAGCATATTTCAATCCCATTTCGAGTCTCCGGAACGGCTCGATAAACGTATGGAGAGAAACGATCTGCGCGTTGTCGTATGTCTCGGGAGAGACCATTCCGTTGTACGTCAGCTTCTGTTCGAACTTGCCGATCGCGTTCAGCCAGTCCCACGCCACAGGTCGATATGCAATACCTATGGTATTGTGGAAGTTCTTCAGAATGCCGCTCGATAGTGGCGTACCGATCTGGTCCAGCGGATTCGCCGACAACGTGCCCCCTGCAAAGCTGTTGGTCGTGTCCTGCGATTGAGACCTGACTTCCTCGTAATACGTCAATTTTTCGATGAGGGTGAAGTCGCGCGCGAGCCGGAGGTCTCCGCCAAAGGTCAGATCCCGTTTTGTGCTCTGTCCGTCGCTGGCGATCTCGCCTTTGATCGTCGCTTTGTAGGAGGCCTTCGGCAAATATTCCAGTCCGAGAGAGAAGGAATTATGGTCGGGAGTTGCGGTCTCCAGGACATTCCTGTCGAGGTCTCTTGTTTTTTCGTACATCAACTCTGAGGTAAGGTCGTCGGTGAGCTTTGTCGTGTTCTTTAATCCGATGCTCGCTTCGTTGCGTCGCCCGCTAATGCCGTTGCCGAGTTCATATTTTCCGGTGACGGTCGTGCCGAATCCGACGGAAGAACTGAGCCCTACGACCGAAGAATTGCCCGAGCCCTGATAAATTTTCTCTTCTAGAGATAAGGTCACCGGGTCGATTATGCGGTAGTCGGCGCCAATCGTACCGACAGAAGGCTGTATCGCATCTTCCGCTGATGAACCAAGGTTGTCGACGTACTCTCCGGTGAGGTTAAGACGGTTTGTGGCGTGAACTGTCGTTTTCGCGTCCACCAACGTTGCCTGCCGCTTATCTTCCGGAAGGGTGTCGCTTGAGACGCTCTCATACTGTGCATTCTGTACGCTCAAGGAAGAAGTAACGGCGCTGCCGAACGAATGCTCGATTCCGCCAGACACGGAATTTGATGTCACCGTTCCTGTTGCGGCTTGCGATATCGTGTGATAATAGTCCCCCGTCAATTTCGTTCCGGCAAGCGGTTCAAAGGTCCCGCCGGCGCCGTACCGCTCGGTGCTCGTTCCGCCCAGACCGTCTGTGAGCCCGCCGCTTCCGACTGTCGGGTTCAGGAATCCGGCTTCGACCTTTCGGAAATACGATTTCAGGTTAAGCTGCTCGATCGGTGAACCGCTTGCCTCGACGTTCCACGCCGCGCCATGCTGTTCATTATCCTGCCCCTGCGCGATTTCTCCGATCACTTTCAACGAACTTCCGGCCGTGTACCCGGTGTTGGCGCCGAGCAGCGTATAATTTTTCGGCTGGCGTTCTTCGGTCACCGCAGAAGCCCCGATGGTAAGCCCCTTTGCAATTTCTTTCTCGCCTTGAGCGCCGGCAACGTAATTGTCCGGAAAACCGGATTGAGCTTCGTACGAGACAACGATATACACCGGGTTTCCGTTGAGGTCGATGCTCGGAACGGGCTGCGTAAAGAAGAGTGTTCCCTGCACATAATCGATCTGGTAATCATTGATCCTTGTCTTGTCGGCACGGTTCAGAACGACTTCGGAATGAAGCTTATCGCGCACTTCGATCCGAACCTTTTCGGAGCCTTCGAACACATTGCTGTTGTCGAGGAAGTAGTACCCCGAGATTCCTTCGCCGCGGATTTCTTTTTGCACGACCTGGCGGTCGGTCACTGTTCCAAATGCATCGACCTTATCCGTCTTCGTTTCGTAGTGAGCCTTCACGCCGGTGAAGCTTCTGTCGTAACGCGCGAGCTCGTTCTGCGCAAACGCGGTATTGAAGTCGCCGAACATAAGGTACGAGCGGTTGTGTTCGAGTTTCACAAAGAGCGGGCTGCTGGTCTGCGCAGTGTAATCGACATTGCTGTTGTCGCCGTAAATTGAATAGAGCACGTCGGGATCAAGGTCCTTGAAGAGCCGATCCTGCTGCATCCGTTGGTTATCGTAAGAGGCGGTCAGCAGATAGTTGCTCCAGATGGAACCGCGGCCGTAGAACGCCAGCCGTCCGTCCGTGTGAATCCCGTCGGAGATCGAATGTTGATCCTTCAGGAGCGCGAAGGAGCTGTCGGAGATGAGGCCGCCCGTATGGAGGGAGTTGACCGTCCCGTTCGCGGAACCGACGAGCATCAGCGGTTCTATCGGCGTCGTGAACTCGACCTGCTTTTCTGCTTTTGCATTTCCCCACGACGCTGAAATCGTCGCCACCGCGGCTTGTGCGGGAGATTGGAGGTCGATGGCGACTTTTCCGTTCTCGATCTTTCGTTGAATGCCGTCCTCGTTCGGGTCCATATCCGGAGAAATGATCGTTCCGGTGTCCGATTTCACCGTGATGATGTACGACGACGGGATCGCGACGCCGAACGTATCTTTCACAACGAGGTCAAAATGCGTCACTGATTTTCCATCAGCGAGGAACGTTGTTTCATCCGTGACGATCTCGATCGAATGAGGCTGGCCTGCAACGTGAATGCCGACCGAATCGGCTTCCGTGAAAGCGCCGATGTAAGAAACTTTGAACTCGATCGATCCAACCGGCACCGGCACGCCGAGGAAATCGCACACGCCGTCGATCCGTACAACGCCCGTATCAACGGGGGCGCCGTTGACTTCCAGAAGAACCTTCCGCCCTGCTGCGCCATTGACGATCACTGCCTGGCGGGTCAACAAGCTGACGGTATTCGGCTTCGGCTCGACAATGACGAGCTTCTGTCCGAACGCAGTCGATGCCGCGGCGAGCAGGATGATGAGGCTATATGTGAGTTGACGAAGGTTCATTTGTCGTAGTGAAGCTGCCCGGTATCACTCCGGGCAGCTCCGAAGAGCGATTATTGAACGGTGGTTGCGTAATGGATGATTCTGCTTCCGCCGGGGGCCAGCGTATTAATAGTGATCACGACGCCGGTTCCGTTGGTGGCGATAGAGCCGTAGGTCGCGGCATTACCTCCCGGAATCGGGTTGATGACATGGTCGGACCCGTCGTTGATTGTCGCCGATGTCGGCGCATTGGTGTAACCGCCGGTCGCCGAGACGTTGTCCGTGATGACCACGGTCGAGGCAGTTCCGGTTCCCGTGTTGCTTACATAAATGTAGTAGGTCACCGTGCCGCCCGGGACAACCGAAACAGTTGCACCCGACCCGACGCTGTCCGCCGGATTTATGACGCGGGCCCGCGAGACAACGATATTCGGGAGGAGGGGCGTCACTGTCCCGCCGACCGCTTCGCCGCTGACCGTTGCCGAGTCGCGAACGGACGAGATCTGAATGACAAGGTGAACCACCGCGCCGCTCAAGCCTGACGGAACCATCGTTCGGATATAGATGGTCGTATCGGTTCCGCGGGCGATCGTCGGCGTGGTCACATACTGGGCGGACGGATAAGCAGCGTTGTTGAAGCGCGGGTCGGTTCCGCTCGTGTACGTGCCGCCCGACTGGGGATTGGATTCATAATAATAGCCTGCGCCCCAGGTGCCTTCCGATGCGGAGACGAATTTAATCGTATAAGCATCCGAGCCGTTGCTGTTGTTCTTGACGATCCACTTTACGGTGATCGAGTCGCCTGCCTGGGCTTGAATCGCCGTGTCGGCAGCCGCTGCGGTCCTCGTGTTGGCAAATGCCTTGAATGCATAATTCGCAGTGTTGAAGGTCGGAGTCTTCACGCGTGTCTGCGTCAGGCCGTTCGTCGCATTTTGTTTATAGATGATGCCAAACGAGCCGAGCGAGGTCGGAGTCCCCTCCACGAGCGCGGCAGAGTTTGTAACGCTGAGGATGAGAGGATTTGCAATGCTGATCGAACCGCTCGTGGCTGCAACGTTGCCGACCGAATACACGGCGTAGGTTCCCTGATTCGACCAATTGGCCGACGACTGGGCGCTGTAGGTCATGTTGGCCGGGTACGTGACAAATATTTTCACGCCCGTATCGGCCGCGCTGCCGGTATTGTTGTACGCAATGTTAAAGCTGAGGGTGTCGCCCGGGCGGACGGTGCCGCGGAGCGGGCTCGCCGTGATGCTGTAGATCGACTGGGCAATCGTCGTCGTTGTGCTGCCCGAGGCGTTGAACGTCGCATTTTGTCCGGCGCCGCCGACCGGCACGTAGTTCGAGCCGGAGATCAGAATACCGGAGTCCGCGGAAACGTCGCGGGTCGAACGGCTTCTGAACGTGCCGACGATCGTCTGCGCGTCGTACGAATTGAAGGTCGCGTCATACTTGATATACAGCTTCGCATACACGTTCACGTTGCCGTCGGTCGGGATGGTGTCTCGGAGAATATTCTTCGCCGTGCCGCCCAAGGCTGCGGTCAACCCGGCATTTGAATAGTAGCCGATGCTGTCGTACCTCGTCGATGCAGAATTAAACTCCACCGCATATGCATCGCCGTAGTTCCCGCTGTTGGTCACGTTCAGTTGATAGACCACGTAGCTGCTGTCAACGCCGGTTTGCGGCGAAGTGACAACAGTGATGGTGGAGACCGGTTTGTAGGCGACGTAAATGCTCAGCGCAGTCGCCGAAGCACTGTACGAGCCGCCTCCTACCTGGTCATGATACGTTGCACTTGCATTGCTGGTAATTTGCGTTCCCGCGCGTGTACCTGAGGCGTAGGAATACTCTCCTGAAGCAACCAGGAGAAGAGCACATGCTATCAGCATGGCTCCGAGCCGAGAGAACAGATTGTGCGTTCCCATGTTTGTATCTCCTTTATTAGAGGTGTGATTGATGAGTGTAGTTTGTTTTACTTTTTGTTCGTCGTTTTGTATTGTCATTGTTTTCATCTTTATACTTTCACTGTTGAGTTAAGACCGTTGTTACCACCGCCGTGAATGCCGCACCTAAGGGGACAAGGTTTCCATGGTCAGGTCTCCTTTGTTATTGTTGGTCGTTGTCATGTTGTTGTTCTTCTCTTTGATAATTTAATTTCTCTTTTCAGCGTTCGTTGTTGACGGCGCTGAGATAGTTTCGTGTTGAACATCGGCAAAGTCTTTGAACGAACCGCAGTACTTATCGAACGTGACCGCCCCTTCTATCGCACTGTCCTTTATCGTGTATGCATTGCCTCCGACGATAAGTTTTGCGCCGCACGCTTTGGCCGCTTCCGCGATGGCAGCATGATGTTTCACGAACGATGCGCCGTCGGCAAAATGAAATGCGAAGAGGAAGACGTATTGCGGATGCCGGCTTGAGACCAATTGGCTGATCGTTTCGGTGGACGATCCGGCTCCGAGATTCAGGACCTCGTACCCTTCGCTTTCGAGAAGGACCGCGAGCGCTTTCAGCTCGATGTCGCGGTTCTCCCCTTCGATTGCTGCACAGATCGCGCGCTTCCCGGTCGATGCCGGCTTCGCGATGATGTCGGTGAGGAGCACAATGGCGTTCGAGAGTGCATTGTAGGCAAGCTGCATTTCGCCGGTGGAAAGTTTTCCCGAGATGTTAAGGTCGTAGATGCGTTTCAAGGTCGGACGAAGGAGTTCATCGAACAGCGATGGAAGGGTCAAACCATTTTTGTATACTTCGGAAAATAATCGCACGAGCTCATCCTTGCGCCCGTTGATCGAAGCGGAGAAGCAGACGTTTGCCAGCACGTTGAATTCCTTTTTGGCAATGATCCGCCGGACGATCGCATCGTCGCTTGCGAACTGCGGATACAAGTTGATCGGAGAAATTCCGTAGTTGTACTCGGACATAAACTGATAAAGGTCCTCAGCGCGGAATTTTCGATGGCCTCCAGGCGTACGAAAGCATTTCAATTTGCCTTCGTCTGTCCAACGCTTCACCGTCGACTTGTCGACCTGAAGCATTTTCGAAACATCCATCGTATTAAAGAGTATCTCAGTCATGTGCTTGCCTCCTCCATGAGTGAACTAAAAGATCTTTTTGCACGAAATTCTCACATTAAACTGAATGAGCGTTTTACCCTTTTTCCACCACTAAATTAGTTTTTATAGAATTAAGAAGCAAGTCCAATTGATCAAAAATATCTGATTTTACACCGTATTTTGAATATACGGTATTCACTGTAGAACATTGGAAGCGATTCCGCATCTTCCAAAATGCTGAACTAGAGTGAAAAATAATACGAATATATACGTATACATGGGTTACAACTAGAGCAAATCAGTACAAAAAAAATGCCGGCCAAAGGCCAGCATTCAAAGTTCAACCTCTCATCATTAAGTACCGAGGGCCGGACTTGAACCGGCACGGAGCTTGCGCCCCTCAGGATTTTAAGTCCTGTGCGTCTACCAATTCCGCCACCCCGGCATCACGAGCCTTCCGGCTAGCTTAAATTTTCCGACATTTGAGGCGCCGGGCGGATTCGAACCGTCGCATAAAGGTTTTGCAGACCTCTCCCTTACCACTTGGGTACGGCGCCAATATCAATATTTCTGAATCAAAAAAAAACCGCCCAAAAAACCGGCGTTTCTCTTCGATTCGTGACCAAAGGGGATCAAGCTGCCCCACAACCAAAGAGCGGGAAACGGGACTCGAACCCGCGACATCAACCTTGGCAAGGTTGCGCTCTACCAACTGAGCTATTCCCGCAAACAACTATAGAAATATAACCTTTCAATATTTGCAAGTCAAGGAAAAACCCACCGTTACACTGAATTGACGCTCGCCACGACCATCAGTTCAAAATGACTCCCTTGGGGTCCTCTTCCTTATTAAATCCGCGTACGAACAACGGACTATGTCGCGGCGTTCTATGTGGAACATTTTGCGGAGCTCTCTATAAAGTTGCAGAGACCCCTTCCTATCCCCCTTATGGATCACTTCAAACTCTATAAATCTCCCAAGGCCGGCAACTCTATCAATATGAATTCTCGCTATCCTCTTATAGATATATACCTGCCGGCTCTTTTTTACAACAACGTCTACGCCAAACGCTTTTGTTAGAACATCTTTCATTTCTTTCATGCGCGAGACTCTGAGAATCGTGTACTTTGACCACCTTTCCCCTTTTTCCTCATTCCTTTCGTAAAATATCAGTTGACCGTCTCTTTCGCCAACATCGCGAAGCTTTAATCGCCCCTGTTTTACACGAAAATAGGTATCCGTTTGAGCAAGTTCTTCAGCAGGATTTCCAATGGAGCGAAGCATCCGGAGCACCCTGTTTGGGGATGTAATTTTCGCCTTTAATTCGAGGTTTATCGGCATTGGCAGTGTTATGAGGAGAAACGGGGAGAGGAAGAGTAAAGATGTATGACAAAGTGCCTAGAAAATCTATCTGGAAATCTCGATGATCTGATACGTCAATTGGCCCGCCGGAACGGCGATCTTCACGATATCATCGACTTTCTTTCCGATGAGTCCTTTGCCGATCGGCGACGTCACAGAAATTTTGTTTTCGTCGAAATTTGCCTCTTCGGGAGAGACAAGTTTGTATTTCAGCACTTTCTTTGTTTTGATATCTTTCAGCGTGACGTTTGAAAGGATATAGATCTTATCGTTCGGAAGATCCTTGCTCTCGATAATGCGAGCCCGGGCCAGGGTCTGTTCCAGCTTCGCGATCTTTAGCTCGAGGTGCTGCTGTGCCTCTTTCGCGGCGTCGTATTCCGCATTTTCGCTCAGGTCGCCATGGCCTCTTGCCTCCGCGATCTTCGCCGCGATTTCCGCCCGCTCATGGACCTTCAGCTGCCGCAGTTCCTGCTCCATTTCCACCAGGCGTTCGCGCGTCAAATACACGGCACCGTTGTTGTTCGCTTCATTCATGCACACATCCCAAAATATTACACGCGTTTGTTAAGGGCAAAAATAAAAGCCATCGTTCGGGGGAACAATGGCTGTAGAAACTCTCTTCACAAATGTAGACGAAATTCCTTGTAGATGCAAGAAAAAAATTTCCGCCGCGGCGCTATTTCTTTGAGGCCTGGTCAATAAGGATAAGATGCCCCAGTTTATCCCTTTTTGTTTTTAGGTACCTTTCGTTATTAGAATTGGCCGCAATCTCTAGCGGGACCCGCTCCACGATCGTCAGCCCATAGGCGTCAAGTCCGACAACCTTTTTCGGATTATTGGTCATCAGCCGCATGCGTGTTACCCCCAGATCGCGGAGAATTTGCGCTCCGATCCCGTAGTCCCTCAAGTCCGCCCGAAAACCGAGCGCTTCATTCGCCTCGACGGTGTCTTTCCCTTCGTCCTGAAGTTTGTATGCTTTCAGCTTATTCATTAAACCGATGCCGCGCCCCTCCTGGCGCATATACAAGACGACGCCGTTCCCTTCCTTCTCGACCATCCTCATGGCTGAAATAAGCTGGTCGTTGCAATCGCACCGCAAGGATCCGAAGACATCCCCCGTTAAGCATTCGGAGTGCACTCGAACGAGCGTCGGTTTCGTCTCGTCGATGGTCCCCTTCACCAACGCAATATGCTCTTTCTGGTCGGTCACGGATTTATACATGTGGACAAGAAATGTGCCGTACCGGGTCGGCAGCGTGGTGCTCACAACGCGCGAGACAAGCTTCTCCCGGTGCATCCTGTATTCGATGACCGATTTTACCGTGATCATTTTCAACCCGTGAGACTTCGCGATCTGTTCCAATTGAGGGACCCGCGCCATCGAGCCGTCATCGTTCATGATTTCCACCAACGCTCCGACGGGCTTCAATCCGGCAAGGGTGCAAAGATCCGTAACCGCCTCGGTGTGTCCTGCCCGCCGAAGTACTCCCCCCGGAGAGGATTTCAACGGAAAAATATGTCCGGGACGTGCAAGGTCGCTCGGCTTCGTTGCCCGATCGGCCAGCGCTCTGACCGTCGCCGCACGGTCGGCGGCAGATACACCGGTTGTCGTGCCGTGAATGAAGTCGACGGAAACAGTGAAGGGCGTTTCATGGAGCGAGGTGTTTGAATCGACCATCAGGTCCAGACCGAGCGTTTTGGCCCGCTCTCCGGTCAGAGGCGTGCAGAGAATTCCCCGGCCTGCCTTTGTGAAGAAATTAACGATCTCGGGGGTAATGAATTCCGCCGCAACGACAAAGTCACCTTCGTTCTCCCGGTCTTCGTCGTCGACGACAATGATGACCCTTCCCGATTTCAGCTCGGCGATAGCTTCTTCAACTGTATGGAATCTGCTCATGGCTATTTTCCAATTACGTGGTCGGGGCCTCGACCTCTCCGACCTTGTTGACAACAGAGATCGAACCGCGCTCGACCTTGACTTTCACATTGTCTGCAATTTGCAGCAACAGTGTTTTATCTTCGATGCCGACGATCGTTCCATGAATGCCTCCCGCGGTCACTACCTTATCCCCTTTCTTCATAGAATCGAGGAGCTTCTGGCGTTCTTTCTGCCTCTTTTGCTGGGGACGCATGATCATGAAATAGAATATGGCGATGATAACGGCAAACATCAGGATGGTGGTCGTAAAGTCTCCTCCCTGTCCTCCTTGCGGCGCCATTGCGATCAATAATGACTTCATACGAAAATTCTCCGTGCGATAAATAAAAGATATGTAGTGGAATTATGTTTGAACGAGCTCTCTCT
The DNA here is from genome assembly GCA_035506275.1 of Bacteroidota bacterium. NCBI lineage: Bacteria > Pseudomonadati > Bacteroidota > Bacteroidota bacterium. The sequence continues at coordinate 27,843 of DATJPT010000010.1, read as the reverse complement.
GCATTGCCAGGACCAACTCCCTCTTCCAACTCGAAAAAGTATCTGCCATGATCTGCCGGCGAGATTCTTTGACAAGCCACAGGTAGAACGTAAGGTTGTGGATCGACGCCAGCTGTAACGCAAGAATTTCTTTGGCATGGAATAAATGCCGGATGTATGCCCGCGAAAAATTCCGGCAGGCGTAACATGAACATTCCGGGTCGGCAGGTCCATCGTCTCTTTTGAACTGCGCGTTCGTCATATTGAGTTTCCCGCGACGAGTGAAGAGCGTTGCGTTTCTCCCGTTGCGGGTGGGAATGACGCAATCGAACATATCAATGCCGCGCTCAACGCATTCAAGTATATTTTCCGGCGTGCCGACTCCCATCAAGTACCGAGGCTTTGAGGCAGGGAGCTGCGAAGCGGAAAACTCCGTCAATTCGTACAACGTCTCGACCGGTTCTCCCACCGCCAATCCTCCAACCGCATAGCCGTCAAAATCCATGTCGGTAAGCGCTTTCGCACTCTCGGCACGCAGGTCCTTGTAAGTGCTCCCCTGCACGATTCCAAACATCGCCTGTTGATGCCCGTAAAGCGGGGGGCGATTCTTAAATGCCTCCAGGCATTCACGTGCCCATCGGATGGTCAGTTGATTGGAACGGCGCGCATACTCCCGCTCACAGGGATACGGAGTGCACTCATCCAATACCATCATGATGTTCGAACCGATCGCCCGTTGGATCCCGACCACTTTTTCGGGGGTGAAAAAATGGATCGAACCATCAAGGTGCGACTTGAAGAGCACGCCCTCCTCGGAAATTTTCCGCAAATCCGAAAGGCTGAAAACCTGGTAACCGCCGCTGTCGGTGAGAATCGGTTTCTTCCAGTTCATGAAACGGTGAAGTCCGCCCATCTCTATGAGAACGTCCTCCCCCGGCCTGAGATACAGGTGATACGTGTTTCCGAGGATGATCTGAGCCCCAAGCTCTTCGAGTTCGCGCTGTTCGACCGCCTTGACGCTTCCCTGCGTGCCGACGGGCATAAAAATTGGCGTCTCAATAACGCCATGATCGGTTTCGATCGTCCCCGCCCGGGCCGACGACTCTGTTTTCTCTACCTTGAATCTCACGTGCCTTAAAGATACGGAATTTACGAAGGCAAGTCAACGCGGAGAAACCTCAAGCTTTCTATCATGAATAAAGGAGTTTTTCAACAAAGCGGGCGATCGCAGGGGAAGCTGTCAATCCCGGAGATTCTATCCCGATTAGATTGACAAAGCCCTCGAGCCCTCTCTCTTTTTCATGGGCGATAATATAATCTTGGGCAAGCCCTTCGGCGGACCGTAGTTTTGGCCGAATGCCGCACATGTCGGGGGCGATATCGTCGATCGTCACTGCGGGGAGAATCTTCCGGATAGCTTGCAGGAATATATTTTTCTTCGTATCGGAGACCGAATATTCAAGCTCGTTGCGATCAAGGTATTCGACGTCCGGACCGAAGCGAAGTCTGCCGCCAAGGTCGAGCAGCGCGTGAACGCCAAGGCTGTCCTTCGTTGGGACTGGATAAACGAGCCTCGAAATTAATTTTGATTTTGACGGAGCTATGCTGAAGTACGAACCTTTGCAGAAGCGAAGACGGTATCCCTCTGCATCGATGTCGATCCCGGCTGACGCCGCCACACGGTCGGAGAACAATCCCGCAGCGTTGACAACTTTTTCTGCGGTGAATTTATTTGCCGCGCCCGATTCGTTTATCGTAATGGAATAGCCGGACGATGTCCGCTCGATCCCGATGACTTCACAGCGATGCTGGACAGTTGCGCCATTCTGCCGGGCGTCACGATAGTAGTAATCCATTAAGCCGTGAGCGCTGATGATCCCTGTATGAGGCGAAAAGAGAGAGCCGAACGTTGTTATGTTCGGCTCTAAATGTTTCGTTTGCCGGGCATCAAGTTCCTGAAGCTCCACCCCGTTCTTCGCCGCGTTGCTCCTGATTCCCTCCAGCTTAGACAACTCTTCGGGGGCTCCGGCGCTTATGATCTTAGTGATTCGAGCGTATGGAATCCCATTCTTCTTGCAAATAGCATACAGCTCCTCCCGGCCTTCGACGCAAAGGGTCGCTTTCAGGCTCCCTGGCACATAATAGATGCCGGCATGGATCACCTCGCTGTTCCGGGAAGAAGTTTCCATTCCGTACTTCTCGTTCCTTTCAAGCAGGACGATATTCGGATGCAGCTTCGAAAGCCGGGACGCGATCGCTAATCCAACAACACCAGCTCCGATAACAGCTATTTCAAAATCTGTGGATGCCAAGCTTCGCCTTTGGATTGCATGAGGCTGATTTCATTTGTCTTCTGACTCCTGGATTCCGTCCTTTACGGTTGGAGCCTTTCAATCTTCCACTCCCCATTCTTCTTCTTTAGGTATCTCAGCCGATCGTGCAATCGGCTTGGCCTGCCTTGCCAAAATTCGATTTCAGTCGGAGCGACCCGGTAGCCTCCCCAATAAGGCGGAAGCGGGGTTAGCTTTGCCCGATATTGTCGAGTCAGTTCCTCGACTCGCTTCTCCAGGATCTTCCGGTCTTGAATCACCCTGCTCTGCGCAGAAGCCAGCGCCGCGATTTGGCTCCCTTCTGGACGCGTATTAAAATACGCTTCCGATTCCCTCTTTGTTACTTTCGCCACCGCGCCGGTGATGCGCACTTGACGTTCAAGTCCAACCCAGTGAAAGACCAGCGCTGCAAAGGGATTCATTGACAACTCTTTCCCTTTTCTGCTTTCATAGTTGGAAAAAAAAACAAATCCATTCTTATCAAATTTCTTCAAGAGTACAATTCTTGCCGATGGTCTTCCCTCTTTTGTAGCAGTCGCCAGGGTCATCGCAGTCGGCTCCGGGAGCTGTGCGTTGAGCGCTTCATCAAACCATTTTTTGAATTGCTTAAAGGGATCAGGATCAACATCCCCTTCGTTCAACCCGGCAAGAGTATACTCTTTTCGAAGATGGGAGATCGGGGAAATGATATGAATATTCTTTTTCATCGTTCATAAACTAGCAACTCATTCATAGAAAGTCAATCACGTAAAAGCGATCGCACAAGTGCGTTGAGGTTGTCCGTTTGACGCGTCCGCTCCTCTCGCTTGCTCCCAAAAGACCTCTTCGGGGAGTAAGCGAAAAGAGTGAGCTCATCGTCAACGACCCTGCGGGTCGCAGACCTGCTGGAGAAGATGAAGTGACAAATATTTGAGATCACTTCTAAGTGTGAAGTATGCAAGCTTGATTCCCCGGAAATAAAAAAGGCAATCCATACATTAGATTGCCTTCAAAAAGCATTGATGCCACAATGTTATTTCTTATTCCTCTCCTGAAAATATCTCTTCAGAAGCTTCCAGTAGTAATCCTTCCATCCCTTGGCAAGGGAAGATGCCAATCGTGCAGGGACTTCGGAATGGATCATTGTCAATTCGGTGCCATTCCCTTTTTTGGAAAGCCGCAGGTCAAGGATCGATACCGGATCATCCTTAAGCCAATCGGTCGTGATCCATTCCTGCAGTATCCGCTTTCCGCGGACGAGCTCGAGATTTTTTCCGCTGATGTATCCATCCCATGCGGTCATTGTTCCTCCGACTTTCCGGCTGACGGTTGCTTTTCCTCCTCCGGTGAACTCGGCATGCACCCGCGAATCCATGTATGCGTCAAACACCTCCTCGGGTGAAGCAGGAATGGCTGCCTTCTGGCGTATCACCTTGGTCTTTGACGGAGTTTTTTTTGCTTTGGTGCTTTTCATCGAGAATTCTCCTTCGGCAGTAATTCCATGGCTCTTCCGCAGCACAGCGAGGTGAAAGTGTAACAGCGCTCGAGTTCGGAATTGTCACTCGTTGATAGTTACTCCCAGCGCCCGGCGATCCTTGTCCCGCATCGAAAGCATTTCCCGCCTATGATCTTATTCGATCTGACGTGAAAGCCCCGGCGTTCCACCAACGTCGCATGGCAAGAAGGGCAAAATGTGTTTTCCGAATCCCCCACTTCCCCCGGTCTATTTCCCGCATAGACGTAATGAAGCCCGGCATTGTAACCGATCTGTCTGGCCCGAAGAAGCAGTTCCGCATCCGTGTTGGCATGGTCGGTCATTCTATAGTCCTGGTGAAAAGCGGTGACATGCCATGGAATGTCGGGCGATACAGAAAAGAGAAAGTCTGCGATATCCTTCAATTCTTCATCCGAGCTGTTAAAGCCGGGGACGATCAGCGTCACAACTTCAAGCCAGATCTTTCGTTCATGGATCATTTTAATGGTGTCGAGCACGTTCTGAAGGATTCCGCCCAGCTGACCATAGGATTTTTGGCGGAAGCCCTTCAAGTCAATTTTATAAAGGTCGGTGTGCGGGTGGATGTAGTCGATCACTTCGCGTGTACCGTTCCCGTTTGATACATACGACGTGATCAAACCGGAATTCTTCGCAAGCGAAAAAATCTCTTTCGCCCACTCGCTTGTTATGAGCGGTTCGTTGTACGTGCTGGTGACGACCTTGGCTCCTCGCGTCAACGCAATGTTCACGAATTCCTGAGGAGTGATCTCTTCGGGATATGATTCGGCGAGAGGGTCACGCAGCGCCTGCGACGTGATCCAGTTCTGACAATATGCACAATGATAGTCACATCCGAGCATGCCGAAGCTGAGCGCCTTTGCACCGGGGAATGCGTGGAAAAATGGTTTCTTTTCGATGGGGTCAAGTTGAAGTCCCCCGACGTATCCCGTCGGTACGAAAAGCTTGCCGCCGCGATTAAACCGGACACGGCAGATGCCGTCTTTGTTCGGCGGGATCTTGCATCGATGGCCGCAGGCAAAACAGCGCACCCAATCGCCGGGCATGGGGGTGTAGAGCTCCCCCTCCTTCGTGTGCTCGCCAAGAATATCTTTGAGGACTTTTACCTCTTCCATACGCTGCCTTGGTGCAAATATACGAGGGTCCTGCGCGGTATTCAAGCGCCTTTGCTGCCAAAAATCTGATTGCAAAAAAGGGAAAAATAGCTTATGTTTGTTCACTTTATTTTGCGTCCGGAAGCTGGTTTCTTGATCTGAAAGGGAAGGTCGGACGGGCTTCTCGCTGATCATACTTTCCGCAATTGAGCGTTTTTCGTTGCATAATTCCGAAGCGGCATTTGACAGTCAACTCCCAATGATGGAAAGCTTTTTCTTGAACGCATCGTCAGTGTAGAACAGCGTGGAGATGAAGGCAACCGGACAGCATGAGTTCACACGGGCGTTGAACCTTCTCGATTCAACGGCGATCGTCGTCGGGTCGATGATCGGTTCCGGAATTTTCATCGTCTCCGCCGACATCGCACGGACGATCGGTTCCCCGGGGCTGCTTCTTGCTGCATGGGTTCTTACCGGTCTCATCACCCTGATCGCCGCGTTGAGTTACGGCGAACTTGCGGCGATGATGCCGAGCGCCGGCGGCCAGTATGTCTACCTCCGGGAATCATACGGTCCCCTTACCGGATTCCTGTACGGTTGGACATTGTTCCTTGTCATACAAAGCGGCACCATCGCGGCAGTTTCGATCGCGTTCGCAAAATTCACCGGCGTCTTCTTCCCGCAGATTTCCGCTTCAAGCTGGATCGTGAAGGTCGGTACGTTCGGCCCGTACGAAATGCCGTTCGGTATGATGGGACCGTATAACGTCGGCTTGCACACGCAAAATCTGCTTGCGATCGTTTCCATCTGTTTGCTGACCTGGGTGAACACGAGAGGAATTCAGGGGGGGAAAATTGTCCAGAATATTTTCACCTTTACCAAGTCGGCCGCTCTCCTCGGATTGATCGTCGTGGGGTTTGTTGTCGGAAGAAACTCGGCAGCGATCAGCGCAAACCTCTCGAATTTTTGGACTGCATCGATCACGGCCGTTCAGAACGGGCAGGTTTCCGTCCGGCCGCTTTTCGGTATCGCGCTCTGCAGCACGCTGGGGGCGGCGATGGTCGGTTCCCTCTTTTCCGCCGATGCATGGAACAACATCACCTTCACCGCCGGAGAAGTGATCAACCCGAAAAGGAATGTTCCTCTCAGTCTTGCAATTGGAACGGGAATTGTCTGCCTCCTTTACATTCTGGCGAACGTCGTTTACCTGTCGGTGCTCCCGTTGACCGGTTCGCCGGACGGCGCAACGGTTCTCGAGCGGGGAATTCAGTTCGCGGCGTCGGACAGAGTCGGGACAGCCGCAGCTCAGGTCGTCTTCGGGACGAGCGGCGCATTCGTCATGGCGGCGTTCATTATGGTGTCGACGTTCGGATGCAACAATGGTTTGATTCTTGCCGGTGCGCGCGTTTATTACGCTATGGCAAAGGACAGGCTCTTATTTAAGGACGCCGGAGAGTTGAATGTGCACGGCGTTCCGTCCAAGGGACTCGTGACTCAGGGAGTTTGGGCAAGCATTCTCTGCCTGTCGGGGACCTACAGCGACATGCTCGATTATGTCGTTTTCGCAGTTCTGATATTTTATGTCCTCACAATTTCGGGAATATTCATTCTTAGGAAAAGGATGCCCGATGCCGAACGGCCGTATAAGGCGGTCGGTTATCCGGGGGTACCTCTGGTCTATGTGGTCGTAGCAAGCCTGATTTGCGTCGATTTGCTCTTCGTCAGGCCGAATTTTACCTGGCCGGGGTTGATCATTGTGATGCTTGGTATCCCGGTATATTTTTTGTGGCATTCGTCTAAACAGAGTGTAGCTTCATCACCATAAAAACACACTATCAACGAGAACTCAAATCTTTAACTTCGCAATTAGAGAAAGGATCTTTTCAGAAGTATGGAACTCACCCTAATATTTGGAATAAGTATTCTGGGACTTTTGTTTGCGTTGTATCTCGTTCGCAACGTGTTGAACCGGGATACCGGCAACGACAAAATGAAAGAAATTTCCAACGCCATCAAGACCGGCGCTGAAGCTTTCTTACGGCGGCAAAACAGAACCATCGCATACCTCGCGGTTGCGCTGGCCGCCCTTATCTATATCCTCTATGCGTTTGTCAGAGCGCATAACGACCATGATCCGGCAAGCGCCGCAAATCTTGCCCTCTGGACGACCCTTTCATTCATCCTCGGCGCAGCGTGCTCCGTGGCGGCCGGGTATATGGGGATGTGGGTAGCGATCCGTTCGAACATCCGTACCGCGGCGGGAGCGTTGAAAGACATGAACAGCGCGTTACAAACCGCGCTTCGCGGCGGCGCAGTCTCGGGCTTCTTCGTTGTCTGCATGAGCTTGCTGGGTGTCGCGGGGCTCTTCAGCCTTGTCAAAGCCCTCGATATCACGAATGATGTTTCACACATTCCACTCTTGATCGTCGGCTATGGGTTCGGCGCCAGCTTCGTCGCGCTGTTCGCACAGCTTGGCGGCGGAATTTACACCAAGGCTGCGGACGTCGGCGCAGACCTTGTTGGAAAAGTTGAAGCCGGTATTCCGGAAGACGATCCGCGCAACCCGGCAGTGATCGCCGACCTCGTCGGCGACAACGTCGGCGATTGCGCCGGCCGCGGGGCCGATCTCTTCGAATCCACAGCCGCGGAAAACATCGGCGCCATGATCCTTGCAGCCGGCTTGTACAATGCAAACACAGCCGTCTTCCAAAGCCAGGGATTATCCCTGCTCGGCGTACTTCTCTTCCCCCTTGTCGCGCGCGCGTTTGGAATTATCGCATCGGCAATCGGCATCTTGACGGTCAGGACAAATGAAAAAGAAGACCCGATGAACGCGCTCAACCGCGGCTATTACCTTGCGGCTGGCCTTGTGATGGTGGGGTTTTACATCGCATCGCGATGGCTTCTTGGAGCGGACTATTATTTTAATTTCTTTCTATGCGGCGTCGTTGGCGTCTTGACATCAGTCGCCTTCGTTTTTATCACCCAATACTATACCGACTCCCGGTATCGACCGGTACTTTCGATCGCCGAAGCGTCACAGACGGGTCCCGCGACGAACATCATCGCCGGAATTGCAGTCGGCATGGAATCGACCGGCTATCCGATCTTCGTCATCGCGATCGCTATCATCAGCGCGTATCTTCTCGGCGAGTATTCGGGACTGGCGCATGCAGGACTTTTCGGGACTGCGGTGGCAACAATGGGCATGCTCGGAACGGCCGCTTATATTCTCGCAATGGACACCTTCGGCCCCATCACGGATAATGCTGGAGGGATCGTCGAGATGAGTCAGCAGCCGAAGGAAGTTCGCGATAAGACAGACCGCCTCGACTCAGTGGGCAATACTACAAAGGCCTTGACAAAAGGGTATGCGGTGGGTTCAGCGGCCCTTGCAGCGTTCCTTCTTTTCGGAGCGTACATCGACGAGGTTCGGAACTACATGCCCTCGTTCCAGGGGGTGATCAATCTTGACAAACCGGAAGTGTTTGTCGGCGCGATGCTCGGAGCAGTGCTCGTATTCCTTTTCTCCTCGCTCGCGATCAAGGCCGTGGGAAAAGCGGCGTACGCGATCATCAACAACGTTCGTGAGCAGTTCAAAAAAGACCCGGGCATCATGCTCGGAACGTCGAAGCCTGATTACGGACAGTGCGTCGACATCGCAACGAAAGCCGCCTTGCAGAAAATGGTGCTTCCCGGCTTGTTGATCGTCGGCATGACGGTCGGTGTCGGTTTGGTCTTCAAATGGCTCTACTATGCCGGCGGACAGTTGATTACGGCCGCGAGCGGCGCCGAGGTCATCGGAGGATTCCTGATGGTCGGGACCATCACCGGCATTCTCATGGCGCTCTTCCTGAACAACGGCGGCGGCGCATGGGACAACGCTAAGAAATATATCGAGACCGGCGCACTGGGCGGGAAGAAATCAGAACCGCATAAGGCCTCGGTCGTCGGCGATACGGTCGGCGATCCGTTCAAGGACACTGCGGGCCCCTCGCTTCACGTCTTGATCAAACTGTTGTCGACCTTGACGTTGGTTCTGGCTCCATTGTTTATTTGATGATAGGAATACGGAATTCGGAAGACAGCAGAGAGAATTTCAACATATTCCGACTTCTGTCTTCTGAAGGCTGGAGCTGGCTCGGTGTCTCTCTAGAAGACATGAATACAGAATTCAGGAGACAGGAGACAGAATTTCAATGTATTCTGATTTCTGTCTTCTGAATTCTTTTTTAAATCCGCAAGAAATCTTTTGAAACGAAAAAAATTTTTAATATATTAACTGCGCTGATATTCATGGACAGGTAGCTCAGTCGGTAGAGCAACGGCCTGAAAAGCCGTGTGTCGCCAGTTCGATTCTGGCCCTGTCCACTCAACTTCGCCACTTTTGACCTCAAGTGTTAGTAGGTGCTAACAGTCCTGCTAACACTTTTTGGTGTACGGAGGTCTACAATGGCAAGCCTCATCTCACGTTAAAGCTGAAGCTATTTCAACAGCAACATTTTCTTCAATTGCATCTTGTCTCCAAACTCCAGCCGTGAGAAATAAAGGCCGCTCGCCAGCCTCGTCGCATCAAATGTTGCCCGGTGGTACTCTCCTGATGAAGCCACTCCGTCGAAGAGCGTTGCCACCTCCTGTCCAAGCGTATTGTAAATTTTCAGGATTGCCCGGCCGTCTTTTGGAACGGTGAATTCTATTGTTGTCGCCGGATTGAATGGGTTTGGATAATTTTGGAAGAGCGTTAATACTCTCGGCACCGCATCCGCAGTAACCTCTATTTCCTGCGAATACCTGAATACGCCGTTGCGGTCAATTTCTTTGAGCCGATAGGCCAGCGTACCGGATACTCCCGAATTATCAGTGTATGAATACTTATGCGGACTGTTACTGGTGCCGCTCCCCGAAATAAAGCCGAGCTTCAGCCATTGCACCGCGCTTCCCCCCGACAGTGCACTTGAAGAGTTCTTTCTGTCCACCTCAAACCCTTCACAATTCTGTTCCGTCGCCGTTTTCCAGTTCAATTCAATATTCCCGTCATTGGCTGCCGCTGAAAAATTCGTCAGCTCCACGGGGAGTGCGATCGCAGACCCATTCTGCCAGGAGAGAAATGGATAACCACTATTGATTGTGTGATGCGTGGTATCCATGTCCCAATAATCATTCGTGCCGTTAGCGGTTTCGAGCTCAAAATCCCAGCCGGCAGTAATGAATGTGGAGAGGGTCCGCATGGCGGCAGAATTCTCCGCGGTACCGGCTGCGCTGCTGCCGGTGCTGTCAGTATCATAAAATGAATTGGTGACCGTGCCGCCATAGTTGCCTCCGATCAACCCGCCATAGGTCGACGATGCGCTCACCTTGCTGACGCTGTAGCAATCGCTGATGTCGGCGCCCGAGTGGTTCCCCACCAGGCCTCCGGCGCCGGGGCAAGAGACATGCACCCCGCCGGTGCTATAGCAGTTCGCGATTGTGCCGGCGGAGGAATATCCGATGAATCCGCCCATGCTGTAATTCGAGCCTCCCGTCACCCCACAGCTGCTGTAGCTTGTCGCAACCGACCCGATGTGCTGCCCGATAAGCCCTCCGCAATCTCCGTACGCCGCATACACGTTCCCGGTACTGAAACAGTTCTCGATGGAAGCACCTGCGGAATCCATTCCGACCAACGCTCCGACAAAATCATACCCGGAAACACTGGCATTCGTTATGCCCAGGTTCTTAACAACGGCAGAGAACCCGATGACTCCGAACAGGCCTATGCAGTTATTGCCGTTACCTGTTCGGGAAACGAACAGGCTGTCGATATTGTACCCTTGACCGTCATACGAGCCCAGAAAGCGCGTTACGGCGTTTGATCCTATGGGGATAAATCCCTCTCCGCTGTTGTAATCTGCCTGCTTTGTTGCAGCCGCGCTGATGTTTTGAGTTTGAATAAGATAAACTCCCTGCAACGACGCCGAGGAATTGTCTACGGTGTCTGCGATCCAGATGAGATTTGCCAGCGAGGAGATCTGGAAAGGGTTTCCTACCGACCCGTCCCCCGCCGACGGGCGTGCCTTCGCGATCGGGGTGAGAAAACTGACCTCTGATCCGCGTGCATATCCTTGCGCGTTGACGGCAGCGGCGCGAACGTAATATGTCGCGCCAGAATTTAAACCCGAGACGGAAGCCGAGACCGCTTGGGAAGTTTCTCCCGTCAAAGGGCTTTGCGATGCAACGATGCTATCCGTGTAAGTACCTGAGGCAGTGCCAAAAAGGAACCGAACGGCGGTTGTATCTCCGTTCGGATCGACAGATCCGTTGAACGTTGCCCCCGTGCTGGTAACGCTCGTCGCGGCGCTGGTCGTTGTCGTCGGTATTGATGGGGCCGGAAACGTGGCGAAATTCTGCTCGCTCCCTTGTGAAGAACCGTACGCATTAGTCGAAATGACCCTATAGTAGTAGGTCGTGCTGAAGGCGAGGCCGGTCACATTCGCGGACACAGAAGTTGCGCCCCAGCCGTAGATCGGGCTCTGAGCGGCAGTAACGGTGTCCGGGTAAATTCCCGACGTTGTCCCGTAAACGAATTTGACGATGGTGGAACTCTTATGCGGGCTCACGTTTCCATTCAGCGTGGCTGTAGACGAAGCAATATTGGTGCCTGCATTCGTTACTGCCGACGGTCCGCTGGCCACGTACTGAGTTTGCCAGCTCAATCCGGGGTAACCATTATTCACGGTCGGATCGATCGCCCATGTATTCGCAAAGTCCCATCCGGCATTGGTGAATGTGGATTGCGTCTTCATCTGCGAAGTGTTCTCGCCATTGTCTCCGGAGCCGCTGCTCGATTGCCCCGAAGTTTGCGTATCCCAGAATGAATTTGATGAAGTTATGTTATTATAGCCGACGAGCCCTCCTACGGGAGATGTGCCGCTCACCGCCCCTTTGCTGTAGCATGTGCTGATAGCGCCTAAATAATTATTGCCGACAAGTCCCCCGACAAAGTTCCCACTGGCAACGACATTACCAGTCGCGTAACAGTTCGATATTTGCTCCCCGCCGTACGTACTCCCGCTATTCCCGGCAAATCCGCCGACATTTGTCCCCCCTACCACATTCCCAGTGCTGTAACATCCGCTGACGGTAGAATATAATTGGTTTGATCCGACAAAACCGCCCGAATAATCCCCGCCGCTGTCGCTGCCCGTGGCATAGCAACCGGAAACCGAGCCGAAATTGGAATTATATCCCACGAAACCACCGGAGTTGTCCCCCGAACAGACAACATTTCCCGTGCTGGAACTGTTGCTTATAGTCGCGCTGTGGTCGTTTCCCCCCGCGAAGCCCCCAACGCCGACGCTGCCGCTGACACTTCCCGTCGCATAGCTGCTGTCGATAGAGGTGGTGGTATAGTAATTCTGGCCGATGAACCCGCCGACATAATTCCCCCCGCTCACTCGTCCTGTGCTGTAACTTTTTTCTATTTTCGAACCATACAGGCTTTCCCCTACAAGTCCGCCGGCATAGGTGCTGACGCCGGTGACGTTCCCTGTCGCATAGCTGCTGCTGATGGTGGAGATGACACTAGTGTTGTTCGTATTGCTGCCGACAAGTCCGCCGACCCATCCGGCCGCGCCGGTGACGGCTGCGCTGCTGTAACTGTTGCTGACGGCGCCCCCATCGCTATATCCGACCAGACCTCCAACGTAGTCGCTGTTGCCGGTCACGCTCCCCGTTATTGAACAATTCACAACGCTAGCCTTGAAATTGTAACCCACGATTCCTCCGGTGTACTGCCTTCCTGTTATTCGAGCATTCAGCAATCCAAGGTTCTTTATCGTTGCGCCTTGCATTTGACCAAACATTCCGATGTAGTCAGAACTTCCCCTGGAAATAAACAATCCTGTAATCGTATGCCCTAGTCCGTCATAAGTCCCGGTAAAATAGGAACCGTTTCCTATGGGAGAGAAGCCGCTGCCGGAACTCCAGGCCGAATCGGAGGATGCATCAATGTTCGCTGTTTGCGTGAAATATGCTCCCCAAGCGCCGGAATTCTGGGTTATCCAGTAAAGATTATTCAGCGTCGCGATGATGTACGGATCGTCAGAAGTTCCGCTGCCTGTTGGCATGGTCGCTGTCTGCGAAAAAGAGTCTGCCGCCACGAACAGAGCCAAAACCAATATTGCAACACACTTGTAGCCATAGATTTTCATCATCCCTCCGAGCTGTATTTTTTCCTTGATTGGCTTACTCCATCCCGATACGAGTGTACAAAACAATACAGAGGATCAGCGGCGTTACTCAATCCGCTAGAATTGAAATTCTTGATCAAACTAATGGTCACGAGGGTTCATTCGGGGAGAGAGTCTCCCCTCAGCAATAGAAGTAACTTATTATTCGGGAGAATAATAAGCAAGGGCTAAATTAGGGGAGGCGGATTGTTCCTTCTCCCGAAGGGATGACTGCACCGGACATGCCCTTAATTGGGGGATGTTCTTCTCAAAGGGAGCTGGTTGCGAATTATGAGTGTCATATCGCTGAGTTAGCTCCTAATAAAGATTCTTGCAAGTCAATTCATGTTTTCCAATATTGATGATGAAGTCGCTTCTTAAACGCGCCGTGAAGTCATGACAAGGATGTACTATTGAGAAGTTCAAGGCTTTTACGCTCTTCACTTATCCTGACAGTTGGAATCCCCCTATTTCAGATCAACGCGCAGGCAATATCATGGTCGCCGAACGTCGGGCCTTTCTCGGGCGCAGTGCCGCTGCTTGCGATTGACCGATCGGGAAACATTTTCGCCGCAACTGCCACGGGAATTTGCCGCTCGACCGATGAGGGATCGAACTGGTCGGCCTTGGGGCTCTATCTAGAATTCGGGCCTTCCTATCTGACCGTGGATTCATCGGGAAATATTTACGCAGGGAACAGCTTCCAAGGCTTATTCGAATCGACCGATCATGGATCGACGTGGGGGAAGGTGAATTTGAACGGCAGTGTTTATTGTGCAACCGCCCTCTCCGGAAACAGAATCTGCGTCGGTCAGGTCCAACAAGTCTCTCTCTCAAGCGACGGGGGACAATCGTGGTCTCCCCTTCATGTGACAAACGATAACGCCCCCGTACTTTCGATCGCTGAAGACCGGTCGGGGAAACTTTATGCAGGACTGAAACGCTACGAGCCGCGTCCACCGGCTTCCCCTTACGGAGGCGGCGTCTATGTTTCATCCGACAGCGGCAATTCCTGGATATTTGAAGGAGGGCCGTTTTATCCGATAACCTCCGTTCTTGTTGACGACCTGGGAAAAGTTTATGCAATTGCCCAGCCGAGCACCTACCTCCACGGATTGATTTTTTCCCTAACACCTGGTGAAAACGAATGGAAGGGAGACTCTTCGGGGATCCCGTATTGGGTGACAATGGTGAACGCCCTTGTATCGGGCAGCGAGGGGGAAACTGCCTTGGCGGCAGACATGGGAATATTTGTATACAGCAGTTCGTCAAAGAGTTGGAAAAGCGCAACAGAAGCAGTCTCCTCGGCATCGATCACCTCCGCCGCCTACACCTCGAACGGGACGATCTATGCTGGAACTCAGGGTGACGGCGTTTTTTTCTGGAAAAAATCTTCCCAGGAATGGATCCAATGCGGCATTCAGCCGGCATCAATTTCGTCGTTGAGTTTCGATTCCTTTAACAATCTTTACGCCGGGACGACCGACGGCGTTTTTGAACAGGATTCTTCCGACAAACAATGGAGAAGAATCAGCAACGGGCTTGCCACGTCCAATGTCTACCAGCTTCAATATTCGGCTCCTGAAAAGAGATTGTACGGCGCTACAGGCAATGGGCTGTCATATTTGCCGGACAACAGCAACTATTGGATTCCCCTCACTAAACTCCCCGCGTTCAGCTTTGCCGAGTCATCCGTCGGCAAATATTCGGGCACAGCCGGCGGAATCCTCAACGCCATCGGACAAGAGGATATCTGGAACTTCATGCAAACAGTCGGCCTCCCGAGTACCGATGTTCATTCTATCGTGATCGATTCCTCGAACGATTTGGTGGTCGGCACTTTGTACGATGGAATTTTCCGGAGTACTGACGGCGGCTTTTTTTGGAGCCAGGTAGGGATCAACACATCTCTCATCTTTTGCACTGTCAACACGGTCATGATGGATCCTGAAGGGAGAATATTTGCCGGGACTGATACCGGCGGCGCATATTACTCCGATGATGCAGGAGTCAATTGGCTCGGTATTCCATCGATCAGAGGAAGAAACGCGACCTGTTTCCTGACAGACAATATTTCCCTTTATCTTGCGGGCACGGCTGACAGCGGACTGTTTATTTCGACAGACCGCGGATTGACCTGGCAGCCGGAGGACATGGGGTTAAGCGATTCAAATATCACCGCACTGGAAGCAGACATAAATGGGAATCTGTACGCAGGAACGACCAACGGCTTATTCAAGGGGGGGAGCATATCGCTTGCAGTCCATGAAAAATCGACCGCCCCGCATTCGTACAAACTATTCCAAAACTATCCTAATCCCTTCAACCCGAGTACGGTGATCAGTTATCAATTACCGGAAAACAGCGCTGTCTCGCTCAAAATCTTCGATATTCTCGGGAGGGAAGTGGCGGAATTAGTGCATGAACACGAAGGCGCTGGAAGCCATTCTGTGATTTTCAACGCCCGCAATCTTACGAGCGGCGTGTACCTTTATCGGCTGACCGCAGGAGAATACACGAAGGTTGAGAAAATGATGCTTATCAAGTAGACCAATATTCCCAACGATGAGTGTGAACATCATTTTCAAAAAAGTATCGTTGTTCGTAGTGCTCCCCGGAGTTCTGGCTTTGTGCAGCTGCAACAATCCGTTCCAGCCTGAAGTTCAATACTCTCCGAAGCTTAACGTTTATTCTGTTCTCCTTGCAAACGCCCCAGTCGTTTACGTAAGGGTTATGCCTGTATCGGAATCCCCCTCGGGTGTATCTGCCCAAGTTCACGGTGCGTCGGTGACCCTTGAAGGCTCCGGGCTGACAGGAGTTGAGATCCTAAGGGATACAACGGCGGTGATCGGCGGCGATACAACCTCTTTCTACTATGCTCCTGTGAAAGTCCTCCCGGGCGGATCGTATTCCGTTTCTGTCAGCCAAGCCGGATACCCTACCGCAGTGGCGAACGTCGATGTGCCGTACAGCTACGCCGCGATTCCTGACCAGGCGACCTATGATGGACTTCAGAACCCGAAGCATCTGCATCAACAGATCCAGCTCACGGTCAATTTATCGGAACTGGCAAGCGCGGCGTTCGTTCAAATGCTCGTCGAATGCAGGGGCATAGACCAAACCGGGAGATTCACCACCGCATATTTCAACGTCATCCCAGTCGACTCATTGAACCCGTTCATTGAATTGTCCTCGACGAAATATCCAATAACCGTCGATACCTCCGACTATAAAACTGCGTTCGATCTTGCAGACCGGTTTTCTCAGAATTTGAGGCCGTATCATCTCTACGTCGATATCATTGCAACGCAGGTCGATGATAACCTTTACCGGTATTTCATTACCTCAACCCACACGGACACTCCGCTGCTCATGAGGACAGATAAGATCGTATTCTCCAACATCTTCAATAGCGCAGGGACCGGCATTGTCGCCGGCGCCTGCGTCGACACGACAAGGATCTTCCTGTATTGAAAGTTTTCTGCTTCATATCCATTCTGTTATGGGCCTCTCCGCTCGTTGCGCAGGAGCCGGCTATCACCATCACCGGCGCGGTCGTCGACAGCGCGAGCGGTGAGCGTATACCGTACGCCTCCGTTTCGATCGTCGGCACGTTGGCCGGAACCATGGCCGATGTGAACGGGTATTTCATTCTGCGAAATGTTCACCCTGAGAACGCCAGCGTCCGTGCATCGGCTGTCGGATATCAGTCCAAGGATTTCCGTGTTGAACGTCACGGCGACGAGCCCGTCATCATGAACCTTAAGATTCCCGAGTCTCCCATGACGATGCCGACAGTCGAAGTGGTCGGAAAAAGCGTTACGGGGACAGCCGGGACCACGATCATCACGCCGACGCAGCTGCAGAATACCACGGGAATATTCAAGAATGACGTGGTGCAATACGTCACCCAGCTGCCCGGCGTGGTGACGGTGAGCGGCATCTCGAGCCAATACTATGTGCGCGGCGGAGGTCCGGATGAAAACCTTGTTCTGCTGGACGGCATGCAGGTCTATAACCTCTCGCACGCCTTCGGCTTATTGAGTTTTGTCGACCCCATGATCGTGAAGGTCGCCAATTTCAGCGTAGGCGGTTTTCAGTCGGAATACGGCGGACGGCTTTCGTCGGTATTCGACATTCAAACCATCGACGGAGATAAGAACGAATTCAAAGCGAAGGGAACGTTCGATTTGCTCTCCACCGATGCACTCCTGACCGGTCCTCTTTTCGGGGACGGCAACAGCAGTTTCGTCGCCTTTTATCGCCGCCCCCTTTTTCAAAACACGCTTCAGAAATTCTATTCGCTCGGCCTTCCGTTCGATTACGACGACGGCTTTGCAAAGGCGACCGTGGATTTTCCTGGACAGGGACACGTCAACGCCGAATACATGACAAGCGGCGACAGGGTCAGGCAGCAGAGCGTCGATGAACCCGACTTCACATGGGGAAACAATTCCGGAGCCGTCTCCGGAAGTTTCATCGTCGGCGACCAGTTCGATCTGAAATTTTCGATCTCATACACAAGCTACCG
Source organism: Bacteroidota bacterium (assembly GCA_035506275.1). Lineage (NCBI taxonomy): Bacteria > Pseudomonadati > Bacteroidota > Bacteroidota bacterium. The sequence continues at coordinate 10,210 of DATJPT010000010.1, read as the reverse complement.
CGCTGAACAGCTCCCCAAGCAATCGCAGGACGTCGGGTACCAGCTCGACGAAATTACGACGCCGTCGTTCTACGGCGACGTCACGTCCTTCAGCGACTCGCGCGATCAGTTCGACCTCGGACTCCTCTTTACATTCCCGACGTACAATTATACCTTCACGAACAAATACGGAGGTTCGATACAGGAGAATGTCCCGGAGATCGAGCCCCAGATATGGACGAAATATATTTTCAACCCCCAGGGGAGGTTCTCCTTTGAGGTTGGACTCCGCTCCGACATGCAGCGGACATTTCAGCGGCTTGCCGGCGCGCCGGGAGGATACCTGCCGGAACCCCGCATTACGGTCACCGTTAAACCAGAGGACCAGATCGCTCTCTACGCAAATTTCGGGATTTATCATCAGCGCATCATGGACCTGAACGATGAGAACCTTGTCTTCACGCCGTTCGACGTCCTTGCTCCCCTTCCCGAGAACAACGGAGACGAAGCGTCAAATCAATACGTTCTGGGCTGCAAGATGGAGCCGACCATCTTGACGTCGGTGAAAATCGAACTCTATTACAAAACTCTCTCAAACCTTGCGGAGGTGAATCTGGACAAAGTCTATGACTATGAGAGCGATTTCATTTTTGGGACGGGGAGCGCCTACGGAGCCGATGTCAGCGTAAAATATGATGCGGGAGAGAGTTTTTACATTCAGGGAGGGTATTCGTACAGCTATACAACGAGGTCCTTTTCAGGAGAGACATATTTTCCCCGGTATGATGTTCGTGACCAGCTCAACCTTTCCGGCGGCGTTGAACCCCTCAAAGATCTTTGGTTTCGCGCGAGGCTGAAATTAACAAGTGGTCTGCCGTACACGCCGGTCAGCGGGTATTTCGGAACGATCCAATTTGATCCCTCGGATCTGCCGTCGTACACGAATCAGGCGCTTTACGCGCAGGCGCTTTTCGGCAAAATAAACTCCGCACGGCTCCCCGGGTATAAAAGCCTGGACCTGAGCGCATCGTACGACTTGAACCTCGGCTGGACCAGTTTTAATCTCCAGGGAACACTGATCAATCTCCTGGATACGAAGAATGTTTTTTACATCAACAACATCACCGGGAACGTGGTCTATCAGCTTCCAACGATCTTCAATCTTTCGCTTGGGTGGAATTTTTAGGGGGAGTTGCGGCGGGAATTTCGAGCGCTATTTAGGCGGCTGACGGCCCGAAGCATTTGAGATGAAGAAGACCGAGATCGAATTTGAACCGTAATTAGCAACTGCAAGATCGTTCAAGCCTGAACCAGATAAATTTCCCACGGCCAGAAATGAAGGACCGACCCCGGAGGGAATGTCCTTTTTCAATGAAAACGCGGGGACGGTCGATCCATGAACCGTTGTATTGATGAAAATTGAGATCGTCCCCGAATTATAGTTTCCTGCCGCAACATCACTCTTCCCTTTTCCAACTGCATCGATAAAACAGACTGCCTGCGGATTGGCCCCCGTGATCAATTCTGTTTTCACCAAAAACAACGGCGTTGCAGCTCCCCTTTCAGCGGCGTTCATCAACACGGAGATTGAATTCGATCCCTGATCGGCGACAAGAATATCGTTTTTCTCGTCTCCATTTACATCTCCAATAGCAACAGTCATCGGACGTTCCCCCGCCTGCACTTCCGTCCCCCTTGAAAAAACAGGAGCCGTTCCGTTCGCCGGGGTTTCATTGAAAAATATTGAAATGGAATTGGAGCGATAATTTGCAGCCACAATGTCGGGACGGCCGTCACCGTTCAGATCTCCGGCGGTTACGAAAACCGGACGCGTTCCAGCCGGAAGGTCAATTCGCTGTGCGAAAGAAACGGATGAACTGCCGCGCGAAGTCGTGTTGAGAAATACGGAGATCGAGTTTGACTTGTAGTTCGCAACCGCTAGATCAGGCCTTCCATCGCCGTTGAAATCCGCAACAAAGAGGGAAATAGGCCTTTCTTCAGTCGGAACATCTTCTTTTACTGCAAATGAGGGGCTGGCTGAGTCTTGCCGTGATGTATTGAGAAAGATCGAAATGTTATTGGAAAGATAGTTCGCGACCACAAAGTCTGGTTTGCCGTCACCGTTAAAATCACCGACGGCAACTGCCATCGGCTTTTCTTCTGTGTGCAGGTCTATTTTGGGCAGGAAGGAAGGCGCCGATCCATCCGGGGGAGTGGCATTAAGCAGCAACGAGATGGTATTGGATTTATAGTTCGCACAAACAATATCAAGCTTTCCATCGCCGTTGAAATCGCCGAGAGCAATCGAGATCGGCCCTTCCCCTGTCGGAAGATCTTTTTTAGCCGCGAATTGAAGCTGTGGGAAGACTGACGCCGTCGTGACGGTCAGGAGAAGGAAAATGCAGCGAAAGTAATGGAGCATATTAATCGATATCCGTCATTTCAATGAAACCATTTCGCATCGTGGTCGCAGCAACAAAGAGGTGAAGCCCGTACTTCGATCAAAAAAAGGATGACGCCGTTCCCATTGGTGAAAGTTGAAGTATGCTCGATCAGCGGCATATCACACGATAGGGATGAGCCGCCATGAGAAAGAAAATACGACCATCCGCGCAAAAGCGCAAAGTGATCTTTGCATGACATCTGAATACCCTTTGCGACGGGCGAGGCATGAAAGAACATCTCACCGCAAGATCGAGGTATGGCGGGAATTTTGTCCGACGCCGAATCTTTATTTGCTTTTTCCCGTAAGAATATACGAGTTTCGTCCAATTAATTCGCGGCTGGGTTGTGAACACGGTCTCCTACACAGAATCGTTCAAAGACTCCATCAGGAATCTTACAGAAAACTATACATACTTCTGGCTTAATCTCCCCGCGGGCGAGATCGAGCTTTCACGACGATTTTCTCCCCGGCAGCAGCGGGAGAACGAGAAGCAACTTGACAGGCAGCTCAAACTGCACTCGAAGACATTAGGTGAAGTTCACGGCCAGCCAAATGCCCGATCCGTTCCGATCGCATTCGATACTCTGAAGCTGCTGACCGGCTCTTCGTCGCTGCAGAGCGAGGATGCCGACGCGGACTATTTCAAAAAGAGCGAAGCCACAACGCGGCAGTTTGTCGAGGAGGCCAAAACATTCGATCCCTCGCTTTCGCAAAGCGACATCCATCAAGCGCTGAGGAACCTCTGGGTCTTCAACAACATTCAGATGATCGCAGGGCAACAAATATCTTTAACCCCCTCATCGTTCGCGTATTCCCTCCTTTATCCTTACACAGATAACGGCCTGGACAGCAAGGAGAGAACTTCCGAAGAAAAACGGACATACATTCAATGGCTCGACCAATGGTTTCATGGGAATAAATACGGGCCGATGGACGATTGGACCGCAAAAATTGCGGAGCTTCTGCTGATGATCGAAAAAGAATATCCGTCGGCAATTTTTTCGGAAGTGTACATGAGTCTCTACGCGATCCACTCAGCGCAAACCAGGAGTCTCCTGCTCCACAATGTTCACTCGGAGTACAGCGAAGAACTATTGTCGGAGATTACTGTTGAAAAAGGGGGAACTTCAGTTCTAGTGGATGGATACCTGGCGGCCGGCGCCTTGACACCGGAGCAGATGGACGCATTTTTCGAATACGGAGTCGTTCTCCAGCTTCTCGACGACATCCGGGATGTCGAGGAGGATACCATCAACCTCCATTCTACGCCCTTTACCCGCGCCGCCTCAGCCGGGAATCTCGATTGCGTTGCGGAGCGCCTCGTTGCTATGACGAAACATTCTGCAGAAAAACTATCAGCCCTGAATCGTTTGCATGGCAGACGAATCAAAGAAATGGTTGAGCAAAGCTGTTCATTTCTGATCTTTGAGACCGCAGCAAGTCATCCGGAATATTATTCCCCCTATTTTCTAAGCTGGATGGAAGTCTGGATGCCCCTTCGTCCGGCATACCTGAGGTCGCTGAAGCACAAATTCAAAAAGGATATGACGGCTCCGCAAAGCTTCGCCGCTTCTCACCTTTTTTGACTTCCCGCAGAGTTTAGATGATGATGCCGGGAGAATCGGGCTTCAAGTGCAAGCTTGTTAATGCCGAAATGCTTTTCGCAGGAAGGACGATCGTTCTTTCCCCTGATGCAGTTTCCTTCTCTATCTTTCCTTCCAGTCTGAAATTTCCTGAGGCGATCAGCTTCTCCGAGACTTGATAGAGAAACATCCCTATCCGGGAGGCGTTTCCCGTTATTGTCAAAGCAACCGATTGATCAGCGTCGCTGGAATTCAGCAGAAAAATGGAGATCTCGCCCGTCTTGTTTTTAACTGCTGCCAGCTTAATGTCTTCTGAATTGACGGTCGATTCAAGAGCAGCGGCGTACTTGCCGATAAACCTGCTCAACACGCCAAAGCCATAGTAGGCAAAACTCTCCGGTTGAACCTGCTTCAAAAACATTTTCCGTCCCCGGTCCCACGTTTGAATCAACTGCCATTGGCCGTCCATGTCTCCCCGATTGACAAAACTCCAGCGGTTGATTCCATCCACTCCCAGGTTCAGGCAAGTCACGATGTCGGAGGCATTCGACAATGCAGCGCCGAAACTTTTCGGCCCCGGGTTGTCCCCTCCCCATCCTAATTTCATATTCCCCAATTCGGTCAGAAAGAACGGCTTGTTCTTTCCGTGGGCCCATCCGACCCAATCTCCGATGATCGTTGCGCGGCTCTTGTCGATACCGTCGTAGGAGTGGATGTCGTATGCGCCGACAAAATCGTCAAAGTCTATTTTCGAAGGGTCCAATGGAGGGAGGCTCGTCCAGTCGGGCCCGGACAGCGGAATATCTATTCCGGCATCATCCAGCCGCTGCCGCGTTTTTCTAAGCGCTGGAGTTATCGTTCCTGAGCCCGAACCATGCGACCACCAATATCCCCATGTCCCCCCAGGCGGTTCATTCGTTATACAAAAATACTTGATGCAGGAATATTTCCTCTTCTTGATAAGTTGATCCAGAAGCTTTTTAATTCCTTCTGCAAAATCATCGACTGACCGGGGAGCGCTCAGAAGAGGATGGACGCCGGGAAACGCATTCCACTCGACATGTCCCCACATTTGCTGAAGAAAGACGTCGGCTTGGTTGGATTCGCACCAGTCGAGAATGTTATACAGCGCCAGCATCTCCTCGTTCTCCCAATCGAAGGCACCGCGCGCCGGTTCGTACATCCGCTGGCTGAGTTCGACGCGTATGAAATTCAAGCCGAGCCATGACGCGTGCCGGTAAATCTGATCCCATGTCTCCTTTGCTGATACCGGAGGATTCCCTCCATAGCCGCTTCCTCGAGGATTGACATGCCTCACCGGGTAATCGTACTTTTCGTTCTCGAGCGGTATGTCCTTCGACATCGCATGCCATGATGCGCCAATGCCGCCGCGCATTGTGTGGCGTACGATATCTGTGTTTACTCGGGCGATGATAAGCTTTGTTGATTGCGATTCTTGCATGATATAGACCTCGACAGTGGAACGTCACACGTACGATGAGGAACTCATCTTTCGAACGAATGCTTTGATCGTCGCGCACTCCTTACCGAGACTCGTTCCGCAAGGCCGGATCGTGTACTCTCCGATCGCGGCGGGCACGATGAATGTTTCGGCATAGTGAACGACGAACGGGGCGAACGTGCCGCCGGGACTTTCGACGATCGCTTCATCCCCTTCGACAAGATTCAACACGTTGACCGTTCCTTCGGTGTCATGCCTAACACTCTTCGAGAACCAATGCCGCCTTGTCTCGATGAACTCGGTTTCGTGCAATCCGGTCCGCTCTTCCTTCCATCCGTCTCCTTCGGCAATGATCTCCGTCCGGTTGACCAGTTGTGTCTTCGTCCACGTGGTAGTTCTTTTCCAGTCGATCACTTTTTTCCCGTGTTCAATGTTGATCGGACGAGGCTCGCCGTCCATTCCGAGGCGCCCCCAATCCCAGAGCTTGAAGGTGAAGATATACGGGGTCGCGCTGATCTCAAGGACAAGACTGTCCTTGCCGGAGCAATGAACCGTCCCGGCCGGAATTAGAAAATGATCATGTTTCCTGACCGGCCAGGTCTGAAGATAGTGGTCGGCGTCGAAATGGCTTCCATTCTTCTCCGCCGCCTCAAGCTCGGCAATCATCCGGGATGGATCGACATTCTCTCGAAGGCCAAGATAAACAACCGCCCCTTGTTTTCCCTCCATGATATAATAACTTTCATCCTGAGTATAGTTGACGCCGAAATTGTCGCGAATATACCGGGTGGTCGGATGGACCTGGAGGCTCAGGTTGCCCCCCTCGAACGTATCCAAATAGTCGAATCGAACTGGAAACTCTGCACCGAATCGATTGACGATATCGTCTCCGAGAAGCTCGTACGGATGCGCAAATACCAGGTCGATAGAAGGGAGCTCAAGAACGGCTTCTCCGAACTTGAGCAATAAACTGTTTTCTTCCGGAACGCAATTAAAACACCATGCATAGTTCGGAGCCGATGGATCAAGATCGAAACGATGTTTCATCCATTGCCCTCCCCATGGCCCTGGATCAAAGAACGGCACAACGCTGAAGGGACGCGTCACAGCTTCCGCCAAGCCTGCGGAAATCGCCCGAGCCTCGACCATTTTGGGATTACGGCGGTCGTTCGTATCGAGGAGATAATCCCATTTCCCCATCAGATCCCTTTTCAACCTGTCGCAGACCCGCCAGTCAAGAAAGTAGCCCTGCCTGTAGAGACGATCCCAGTCTGCAAAGGACCGGTTGGATACGCCGACATTATCGACCAGGTGCTTGCGCATCCTTTTCTGAATTTCCCATCGAGCCATATCGGCGTAGACAAGCAGGTCGCGTCGATCAGCGATACGTGAAGCGCCAGTTCCGATGACGAGAACGATCCCCGCGTCGGCGTCAGCTATTCGTTTCCGGGCCTGATCTATTTTGGCAGGATCAAAATAATCGTCGATAACAAGATCGGACATGCGGCCGAATAGTCTGTCATCGGTCACATAAGGGAAAACCATCTCTTCGATCTTTTGCTCATCCCGCATGCACTTTTTAGCGCGGATGACCTCAACCGGATGGATCCATGATATAATGCTCGATGTTGTCTCTTCCTCAAGCACTCCATGATAATACTCTATGACGACAATTTGTTTGTCTTGCTGGATGGAAGAAGCTGACTGAACGATCTTATCACAAATATCCTTCCAGCCTTCCCAGACCTGATAGGCTCCTTCGACTTTGATAAATGGAAATTTCGTAAAACTGCTCATCAGGCCGAGTGAATTAGCTTTGCATCGTTAGGATTAAAGTGAAAGGCAAATCGGATAAGCGAAATTCCTGGATAAGAAGAAAGGGACCCAGGCAGCTTATCGATCTGCCTTAGATTCGCGTGGGGTAAAGTGTCTCTTGGCAAATTGTATAAAGCGTTCGGTATCGTAATCGTTCAATCCATGTTTCCCCTGCCGCATATGATAACCGATAAAATTCCCCACTGGCGTATCGACACCCGGCATCTCTGATGTCTCCAACCCCTCTTCGCCGAACAATTGATAGACCGGCTCCGCGGCTTTTGCGGCCAGGAATGATCCCCGCGGATCTCCCCACAAATCCTCCTGAGCCGTTGAGACATAAACTGGTCGAGGAGCAATCAGCGCGACAAGCATGTGCCAATCAAGGGAAAGATCATCGACCCGATCGTTGAATTTTTTGAAACTGCCCGCAAACCAATGAGGAAATTGATTGTTGATCAATTTCACCGTCTCGCCAAACTCCCTGCGCGCGATTGCGGCGCCGCCGCAACCCGATTCGCAGGAAAAGACGATCGCGAAACGCTGATCCTGTGCTCCAGCCCACAACGCCGCTTTGCCGAAACGGGAAAAGCCGAGCAGGCACACTTTTTTTGCGTCGATAGAAGGGTCCGTCTCAACATAATCCATCACTCTTCTCATCGACCACGACCACGCAGCAATTGTCCCCCATTCATCCGGCTCGGGTTTTTCTCTTCCGCCCGGGTCGAAATATTTTCGGATTCCCTCTGCATAGGCGCTGTCTTTGTCGTCCGGTTCGATCTCTCGTGCATCGAATGTCACCAACCCGAATCCCTTGCCAATCACCAGCTGTGCATCGGGAGTCCATGTGGAGACTAAAAAGACCGGAACAGGCTTGTCGTTTTTTGGTAACGTAATATCAACATCAAGCTTTGGCCAGTTCTCTGTCGAAGAAAGACAGATCGTAACCTTTCTTTTGACAGCTAAACCACCGAGCGCCTGCGAATCCTCGCTGATCACCTTCCAATGCATGCCTTCCGGCCTGCCTGCGGGGGCTTTTCCATAAACATTCTCCTCGAACAGCCGTAAAATTTCAGGCCTGCGTTTCGCATTCCAAACAGCGGTGTCGATAACTTTTTCACCGTTCATCAGAATGAGTGGGTCGGGCAAGGTGTACGCCGGGACTTTTGATTCATCGTATTGTCCCGGCGGGAGGCCGGAAGAGATTTGTTTATCCTGAGCATAGAGAGGAGTTAGAGGAAGCATTCCAATGACAAAAGTAAGTACGAGAAGAAATTTCTTCATTTGAAAAGCTTCGGGAAATTCCTTGCGCCATCACACCACATATGTCGAGGAAGCTGTTTCTCCCCCCCGGCCGGTCCAGTTGGTGTGAAAAAATTCGCCGCGCGGCTTGTCAATTCTCTCATACATATGTGCACCAAAATAATCCCGTTGTGCCTGGAGCAAATTCGCCGGAAGCCGGGAATTCCTGAATCCGTCAAAGTAATTAAGCGCGGTCGCCATGGCGGGGGACCAGATGCCGTTAAGCACTGCCGTCGAAAGGACGCGGCGCCACGCTCCCTGCGAGTGCTCGACTGTCTCCCTAAAGAATGGATCTAACAAGAGGTTGGTCAGCTTCGGGTTCTTATCGAACGCATCTTTGATCCTTCCCAGAAACTTCGAGCGAATGATGCAGCCGCCGCGCCAGAGAAGCGCAATACCCCCGTAATTTAAGTTCCACATATATTCTTCTGCAGCGGCTCTGAGAAGAACGTATCCTTGAGTGTACGATACGATCTTGGATGCATACAACGCTTTCTCCAAATCGCTCAGAAAGGCTTTCTTATCTCCCTTAAATTCAGGCGTTGGTCCCTGAAGAATCTTCGAGGCTTCCACGCGCTCTTCTTTCGCCGCCGAGAGACAGCGGCCGTAAACGGCTTCGCTGATCATCGTCAATGGAATACCAAGGTCAAGCGACGCAACGCTCGTCCACTTCCCCGTCCCTTTTTGCCCGGCGGTGTCAAGGATTTTGTTAACCAGTGGCGTGCCATCCGTGTCTTTGAAGGCAAGAATATCGCGCGTAATTTCGATAAGATAGCTGTCAAGCTCTCCTTGATTCCATTCTGCAAAGACATCATGCATCTGCTCGGCGGACATATGCAGAAGGTCCTTCATGATCTGATAGACTTCGCAGATCAACTGCATATCTCCGTACTCGATTCCGTTATGGACCATTTTCACAAAATGTCCGGCGCCGTTCTCACCAACCCAATCGCAGCACGGCGTTCCATCGCCCACCTTCGCTGCTATCGATTGGAAAATCGGCTTGACGGCAGGCCATGCTGCCGGCGAGCCCCCCGGCATGATCGACGGTCCGCGGAGCGCTCCTTCTTCGCCCCCCGAGACTCCGGTTCCAATAAAAAGCAGCCCCTTCGATTCGAGATATTTTGTTCGCCGGATTGTGTCGGGGAAATGGGAATTGCCGCCGTCGATAATGATGTCTCCGCGCTGAAGATGTGGAATGAGCTGTTCGATGAATTCATCGACCGGCTTTCCTGCCTTCACCATCAACATCACTTTGCGGGGAGTTTTAAGCGAACCGACGAGCTCTTCGATGGAATGCGTGCCGGCAATGTTCTTCCCTTTTGCCCGTCCATGAATAAAATTGTCCACCTTTTGCAACGTCCTGTTGTAAACTGAAACCGTAAACCCGCGGCTTTCGACGTTCAGAACAAGATTTTCTCCCATCACCGCGAGGCCGACCAATCCGAAATCTGATTTTTCATTCATTGTTATTCTGTTCTCTTTCTGCTTGCTGTTGTTATCGTTGAATGCGAGCCGATCCGCCTTTGGCAAACGCGCGGACCTGTTCGACTGTTGCCATCGTTGTATCCCCCGGAAAGCTCGTCAGCAATGCCCCGTGAGCCCACCCAAGCTTCACCGCTT